>CAZRKJ010000095.1:0-4873 GCA_964600775.1 uncultured Acholeplasma sp. | reverse complement strand
CCTCGTGTCGGCGGTTCGATTCCGCCTGGAGCCACCACTTCATTGTTCTTAAAACTAAAGTTCTGATAGTTCAGACTTTTTTTGTATATAAATATAACTGTTTAAGGATTTGAATCGTTATTTGGTATAATAAGTATAAAACAATAGGAGGATTTACATGAAATTAATCGGTAATGTTATATGGTTTATTTTTGGTGGTTTGATTGCAGCTATACTATGGGCAATTTTAGGCGTATTGGTATCTTTAACCATTATAGGTATACCAATAGGTAGACAATTCTTTAAATTTGCAGGACTTGTTATATGGCCATTTGGTAAAGAAATCGTTATTAATTTTGATAAACATCCAATATTAAACATTTTATGGTTGATTTTCATTGGATGGGAAACTGCATTAGGTTATATATTTATTGGTTTATTTTTCTGTATAACGATTATAGGTATTCCATTTGGGTTACAATGGTTTAAGTTATCTAGACTTGCTTTGTTACCGTTTGGTGCTAGAATAAAGACAATTTAGTTTTAGTATTTCACATTTAAGTTCATGAAATAGTTATAAAAGCCACTATATTTTGATATACTAAATATAGTGGCTTTTATTATTTTAGGAGGCTATCATGTTTAGTTCAAAAACATATCTATTAGGTCGTGCATATAGTTTAATCATCGGTGGTATCATATTTATTGTTGGATCGATATTATTACCTATTTTTAACTCAGAATTTAGAACAACAGAAATACTATTTGTAAGTATTTTGGTTGGTCCATTAATGGTTATTGGTGGGTTGATGTTTTATTATGTATATAAAAAAGAACAAAAAGAAGCACTCAGATTGCACCAACAAAATGAGAAATTAAAAAAAGAGATTCAAACACTTAAAAATGGCAAAGACAATACATTTAGGTTTGATGATATAGATAAGTAAAATATAGGAGGTCTTGGTTATGAAAATAGGGTTTATTGGTACAGGCATAATGGGTAGTCCCATTGTGCGACATCTTTCTAGTAAGGGATACAATGTTATGGTGTATAACCGTACAATATCGAAGGCAGAAAAGTTAAATGATGTTGCAAAAGTTGCAACTTCAATTGCAGAACTATCAAAAAATTCAGATGTCATATTTATGATTGTTGGGTATCCTATTGATGTTGAAAATGTTGCTTATGAAATCTTTAAATATGCTAAAAAAGGTACGATTATTGTGGATATGACAACCTCATCACCGAGTTTAGCAGGACACTTATATGAAGTTGCGCAACAAAAAGGTTTATACATGCTGGATGCTCCGGTAACTGGTGGTGAATTTGGTGCAATAAATGGCACACTATCAATTATGGTTGGTGGAGATAAAGATAAATTTGAATCAGTAATCCATCTATTTGAAACATTTGGTCAAACCATTAAATATATGGGTAAAGCAGGTAATGGACAGCGTACCAAAATGGCAAACCAGATTGCTATAGCTGGCGCACTTGCTGGCGTTGTAGAAAGTTTATATTATGCACAAACGCTGGGATTAGATTTAGTAAAAGCACATGAAATATTTGTAGGTGGTAGTGCATCAAGTAACCAAATGAAGGTAAATGGTATGCACATCATCAACAAAAATTATGAGCCAGGATTCTATATTAAACACTTTTTAAAAGACTTAAATCTAGCAATTGAATCTAGTCCAAAACACTTAGAAGTGACAACTAAAGTACGTAACATGCTCAATGTTTTAGTTGATAATGACTTAGAAAATAAAGGCACACAAGCATTAATGCTTTATTACCTGGATAATTTAGTCGAATCAGACCTTTAAAAATAACTTTTTAGACGAAATATTGTATTTCATAGTATGAAATTATTATTTTTTATGTTACACTTAACATACAAATATATTTTGATACTCAAAGTATTTTAAAGGGAGAAAAAAATGAAAAAAGTCGCAGTAGCTGTATTATCTACATCCGGAATGGATTATTTAAAAGAAAAAGACCAAACTGAGATTGTACGTTTAACGGTATTTTTCGATGGTAAAGAGTATGTTGATCATACTGAAATTAAATCAGATGAATTCTACAACATGATGTTAGACAAACCAAACGCAGATATTCATACCTCACAAGTATCAACAGGTAAATTCCAAGAAGTTTATGAATCACTACGTGATAAAGGTTTCACGGACCTAATTGTTGTAAGTATCTCATCTAAATTAAGTGGTACATATCAAGGTGCAATTCTTGCAAGAGAATTGGTTGAAGGTATTAATGTAGAGGTCGTTGACTCTAAGAGTGTATCTTTTGGTGAATATGTGCTAGGACGCCGTGCACTTGAATTGGTTGCTAAAAATGTTGATCCAAAAGCAATCGTAGAAGAGTTGAATAGTCTAAGAGATAAAGTTAAAATCTATGTTCTAGTTGATACATTAAAATATCTTGTAAAAAATGGTAGATTATCTGCAGCAGCAGGGTTACTTGGAACGTTATTAAAGATTAAACCACTATTAAAGATTATGGAAGACGGCGCATTAAAACCGTATGAAAAAATTAGAACAACTACTAAAGCTCAAAAACGTATTTTAGAAGTTGTTTTAGAAGAAACTGAAAACAAAAATGTGGAGTTTTATATTGCGTATACAACCAACCAAGATAAAGCAGAAGAAATTAAAGCAGAAATTTTACAACATAGACCAAAAGCTACAATTACCTTACTGCCATTAACACCAGTTGTTGGTGCACATGCAGGGCCAGGTACATTAGGTTTAGGTTATTTCGAACTATAAGGAGACGTATAAAATGTCGTCAGCAAAGAAAATTATAAATACACTATTAGTGGATGTATTCAATCATATACTAAGAATTGAAGAGCAAATGCTAAAAGAAAACAATGTCAAATTATCCATGACTGAGGTACATGTTTTAGAAGCCATTCGAAATACAGAAGTACCTACAATGGGTGAAGTGGCTAAAAAATTACGTGTTACCCTTGGTACGCTGACAACATCTGTAAACATTCTTGTTAGGAAAAAAATGGTGTATCGCTATTCTGATGACAAAGACAGACGTAAAGTCTATCTTAAGTTAACAGAAGAAGCTATAAAAGTCTTAAGGATACATGATGATTTTCATGAAGATATGATTTCTTCAGTATTTAAGGATTTAAACCTTGAAGAAGATGAAGTACTTATGAAATCATTAGAAAATATTACAACTTATTTCAAATCAAAATATTAATTTGATAAAAGTGTCTTAATCATCACATAAAGTGGATTAGAAAGCCAAATTTCTAATCCTTTTTTTGTAAAATTCATCCTTTTTAGTATAATAACTAAGGGTCTTTCTCTAGACATTAAGATTGGCACTTCAAGGAGGAATATATGAAAGACAATATACTTAGAGGATGTTATCAAGCAATTGATTTTAATGATGAAATTATCATTAAGTTAAAGGATAAAGCTTTCGTTAAAGCAACATTTGATCATTTAATTCATGAGAAACATTCAATCTATAAGTTTCGATATGCCCAAGGATTTTTAGATGTTGACAATCCTGAGGATATTGGCATGATACCTAAATTACTAGATTGCTTACAAGAACTTGTTCATGATCATTTTATGATTGATGTTACGGTTGAAACTTGGATTATGTCAATAATGAAATTGTTACAACAAAAAGTATGTTTAACAGATGATTTATTAGGTTATACGTGGGAACTTTTAGATAAGTTTGAAACCAAAATGTATTTTAAAGATTTAAAGAGTCATCAATCCTATATCGTAAGATTATTCAATACAGAGGTTCAATACTTATTTGAATTACCACAACAAGTTAAGGGCGTTATTTATGTTGACAGACCTAGTACAATTGAAATTGATATATTAGATGCAAAGCACATACATTTTATTTTAACAGAAGATAAATTTAAAGTAGGCAGCTATTATAAGGTAAATAAAATTGACTTAGGCATCTTACCAAGTTTAGGCACACTTGGTGATAAAACAAAGACAGTTCAACGAGGTAAGTTTAAATTAGGCTTAAATATTAATAGTACATTTCAAATACCCACAGATTTAAATATTGATCCTGATTTTATTATGGTAGAACCAGAAAAAGCATACATTCCTACATCAGGTATTGTTTATTTAGATCAAAGACAAACATTTTATAAACGCTTATTTGATCAATACCCAGATAGTGAAATTATTGTTTCTTTGCCGAAGTTAATGTTACTGGATATATATTTTAATCAGGGCAGCAGCAGTAAATTAGATCATACAACGATGCTGAATCATCAAACGATCTATGAAATTGAATTGAGTGCATTACTTAAATACAAACATCCCAAGATATTATTATCACTACCGGATATTGAATCTGTTGAGGATTTTGATAAGTTAAGAAGAGACTTAGAATTAGTTATTAAAAAAAGATTTCAAAGAAGTGTGCCGATTGGTTTAGATATGAATAATGAATTTTCAGCATCGAATCTTCAACACTTTAAACGTTATAGTCATGTGGTTATTAATTTAAATAAGCGTTTTGATGTTGTATTACCCAAGGATATTTATGGTGCAAAGTATTCAATGTCATATTCAGATATAAGAAATATACTCTATCGTAAATCAAAGGATGCTTATTTGGTAGGACAAGATATACATCATCCAGTGTTTTTACAAAAAATGATTTATCGGGGATTTAAAAATTTTGCGGTAAAACCAGAGCTTTTTGATCTGTGCAACATGATCATTTATCGCTATAATCAAGGTGAAAGATTATATGCAAAAAGTGCGAAAAATAACACATTTTGTGATGATTTATATATAAAAGGTTAAAAAGGGGTTGCATTCAAATCCCTTTTTTTATATAATAAGAAGGCTTGCGTAAATA
>CAZRKJ010000094.1:0-4883 GCA_964600775.1 uncultured Acholeplasma sp. | reverse complement strand
TCCGTTATGAATGAAGTTGTGGCAATTAGTGAAATTGATAAGTATGCACTAAAGGTTTATGAAAAGCTACATGGAGTGACACTTAATCTTGGAGATATTAAACTGATTGATAAATTACCTAAAGCAGACCTTTGGACTTATTCGTTTCCATGCACTGATATTTCATTAAGTGGAAAAATGAATGGTTTTGAAAAAGGTAGTAATACAAAAAGTAGTCTTTTATGGGAAGTTCAAAGATTACTTGAGGTGGCAAAAGAAAACAATGAGTTACCAAAATATCTACTCTTAGAGAATGTAAAAAACCTTGTATCAAAAAGGTTTAAACCAAGCTTTAATGAATGGCTTTCTTACCTTGAAAGTTTAGAATACAAAAACTTTTATAGAGTTCTAAATAGTCGTGATTTCAACGTTCCCCAAAATAGGGAGCGTGTTTTTATGATTTCTATTCGTGAAGAAAATGCAACTTATACATTTCCTGATGTTGAACCTTTAACTATTAAACTCAAAGACATGCTTGAAGATGTAGTTGATGAGAAGTATTACTTGTCAGATAAGATGCTAAAATTTTTGACAGATACAACAAATAGAAATGGGATAATACGAGCAAAACAATTTAGACCACACAACACAGATAAATCCAGTACTGCATACACCATAACTACAAAGGCTGGAAGTAGACCTACAGACAATTTTATTGAAGTGTTTGATTTTAGGTATGATGAAGGAGTAAGAGGAAGGGTCGATAGTGACTGTAGTCCTACACTAACTACAAAAGTTGGAACTGGTGGAATTAGTGGACAACCATTACTAAAAATTCCAGAAGCTACAAAAATTGGTTATGCAATTGCTCATATAGGTGATGGGATATATACGAACCGTACACATAGTAAACGTGGAGTAGTTCAAATGAATGCTATACCAACATTAAAAACTAGTCCACATGATGTTGCAGTAGTTGTTGATGATCCTAATGAATTGATTTCAATTAGAAGACTCACTCCAAGAGAGTGTTGGAGATTAATGGGGTGGAATGATGATGACATCGACAGAGCTTTTTCTGCGGATGTTTCGGAAACACAACTTTATAAAATGGCGGGGAACTCAATAGTAGTAAACTGTTTAACTAAAATTTTTAATAACTTGAGAGGAGAATTTAACAATGTTTGAAAAAGTAAATCCAAGTCATCCTGATAAGCTAGCTGATAGAATAGCAGGAGCAATTGTTGACTTGGCTTATAAAAAAGAGAAGAATCCAAAAATAGCAGTTGAGGTTCTAATTGGGCATGGTGTTTGCCATATCATAGCTGAAACTTCTGTGTCTATTGATTTAAAAGATGTTAAGTCAGCTGTACTTAGAATAGTAGGTGAAGTAAAAGTAGACTATGTAGAAGTACCACAAGATATTCATTTAGCTATTAATCAACAAGGCATTATAAGATGTGGGGATAACGGAATATTTAAAGGTGTACCTTTAACAAAAGAACAAAAACAATTATCAGAGATAGCAAGACGCATATATGATGATTATGGTTGTGACGGGAAATACATAATTGATAAAGATAGACTTATTATTTGTCAAAGCAATGCAAGGACAAATGACCTTAAACTTAAGTATCCAAATGCTGAAGTAAATCCAATCGGTGAATGGACTGGTGGTATAAATGTTGATAGCGGTGCAACTAATAGAAAGCTTGGTTCTGATATGGCTGACTCGGTTACAGGTGGTGGCCTCCATGGGAAGGATTTATCTAAAGCTGATGTTAGCCTTAATGTTTATTGCTTTATAAAAGCACAAGAAACAGGTACACCAATTGAATTATGTTGTGCAATAGGTGATGAAACGATTGATGGTATCCCATATGGGGATATTGTTGAAATAGCCCGAGAATATATCTTTGATTTGGGTGGGTTTGAAAAATTTGCAGAGTGGGGGTTATTTTAGGTGAAAACTACTACTGAGTTTGAACTAGTTTCCATTAATAATCTCATACCCTATATCAACAATGCAAGAACACATAGTCCTGATCAAATAAACAAATTAAGATCTAGTTTAAGAGAATTTGGTTTTGTTAATCCCGTAATAATTGATAAGAATTTTAATATCATTGCAGGTCATGGTAGAGTTATGGCTGCAAAAGCTGAAGGAATAACTAATATTCCATGTGTTTATGTTGACTATCTTACTGAGGCCCAAAAGAAAGCATATATACTAGCAGACAATAGAATAGCTATTGATGCGGGTTGGGATGAAGAATTGTTAAAGGTTGAGTTAGAAGCTTTGCAAGGAGAAGCGTTCGATTTATCTCTTACTGGTTTTGATGATAAAGAACTAAATGATTTATTTAAAACAGATACCGAAGTAGAAGATGATGATTTTGATTTAACCACTGCTCTAGAAAAAGCATCATTTGTTGAAAAAGGTGATAGGTGGATTGTTGGTAGACATGTTCTCTACTGTGGAGATGCTACTAATGAAGAAGATGTTAATAAACTAATGAATGGCAAGAGGGCTAATCTCATTTTGACTGACCCCCCTTACGGCGTCTCATTTACTTCATCGAGTGGACTAAAGATTAAGAACGATTCTTTGAAAAATGAAGAGTTCTATAACTTTTTACTTGCTGCATTCAAAAATATGGTTGCTCATATTGAACCAGGTGCAAGTGCATATGTTTTTCATGCAGATACTGAAGGATTGAATTTTAGAAATGCCTTTCAAGATGCTGGTTTTCACTTATCAAGTTGCTGTATTTGGGTCAAGGATAGTCTAGTTTTGGGTAGAAGCCCATATCAGTGGATGCATGAACCAATATTGTTTGGATTTTTGAAGAATGGGAAACACTCATGGTATTCAGATCGAAAGCAAACTACGATATGGAACTTTAAAAAGCCAAAACGAAATGAAAATCATCCAACAAGCAAACCACTGGATTTGTTATCTTATCCACTAGTAAACTCAAGTCAAGAAAATGCAATAGTCATAGACACATTTGGCGGAAGTGGATCTACATTAATGGCTTGTGAGTTTTCAAATAGAATATGTTATACAATGGAACTTGACGAAAAGTATGCTTCGGTAATTTTAAGAAGGTACGTTGAAAATACAAACGATTTTAATAATGTTTACTGTATTAGAAATGGTATAAAAGTATTTTATAATGATGTAGTCAAAAAAGTTGAAACAAGTGAATAGAGAATGGAATAAATGTTCTTATATAACTTGATATATGTTACTTATCGAGTAATATATATACTACCCAAAGGGAGGTAGAAATTTTGGAAACATTAAAAGAATTAAGGCAAGAATTAAAAGAAATGTGTGAAAGAACTAAAACAAGTCTTTCTGGTATTGAACACTTGATCAAATATTATATTGATTCACATCGATGGACAGAAATTGAAGCAATAAAATATACAATTGATTTATTTAAAAATGGAACTATTGAACAAATTAAAATTATCGGTAAAGACGGAAAACCGATTTAAAGCAATTAATGAAAGAAAGGTGGTTCAATTATGGAAAAATTAGAAAACAAAAATAGTGAAAGACTTATGAGGTTAGAAGAGTCTGGACTACGCTTAAGAGCAATCCATGAAATGAGATGGTTGCTACTTGGTCGGGCAGGTGAAATTTCAAACCATGATATCTATGTGGAAGGTAATGAAATATTAAATGAAGTTGAACAAAAGGTATGGCAATTTATAAATGGTCAAATTGAAAAGTATTAATAAGTTTATGAGGTTGAATTAAAAATGAAAATAAATGATTATAGTGAAATTGAAAGTTTAAAAAACGAATATCCTATAGGTACAAGAATCATACTGTTAAAAATGGATGATGTTCAAGCACCACCAAAAGGTACAAGAGGTACGGTTCTTGGAGTTGATGATATGGGTTCAATCTTAGTAAGATGGGATAGTGGTAGCTCATTAAATATTATTCCAAAAATAGATACATTTCAAAAGGTTGATCAAAATGACTGAGAAAGTTAAAGTGCAAATTTTATCAGTCAGAGATACAGGACTTACTAATATGTTTGATATCAAAATGGTTCAAAGAATTGCTTATGACCTTGAATACTATGAACTAGTTGAATATTTGAATGAACATAAAACCGAGTATACACATTTCATATTAACAGGCGAGTAAAAGATAAAAACTTTTAAAGAAACAAAGTCACTTGAATTTGGTGGCTTTTTTCTTTGCCAAATATGGAGGTGGAAGTAATGAGAAAACTTAAGAACTACACGCCTACTAAGTTCAAAGCCAAAACTTCCAAGTACAGTAAAGAAATGGCAGATCATGCAGTTAATTTTATAGAGTGCCTTAAACATACAGATGGAGTTTGGTACGGTAAACCTTTTGAACTTATTGATTGGCAGGAACAAATTGTACGAGATGTATTCGGAATTTTAAAACCGAATGGTTATAGGCAATTTAATACAGCTTATATAGAAATTCCTAAAAAGCAAGGTAAATCTGAATTAGCTGCTGCCATTGCATTATTACTTACATGTGGAGATTTTGAAGAAGGTGCACAAGTTTACGGATGTGCTGCAGACAGAAATCAAGCTAAGATAGTATTTAATGTTGCTAAAAAGATGGTGGGGCTATCCAAATCGTTATCTAAAAAAGTAAAAATTCGTGAATCTAAATACCGTATCGAATATAAAAATAGCTTTTATCAAGTTTTATCAGCTGAAGCTTATTCTAAACATGGATTTAATATTCATGGAGTTGTGTTTGATGAATTACATGCTCAACCAAATAGAAAACTTTATGATGTAATGACAAAAGGCTCAGGTGATGCAAGAAAGCAACCATTGTTCTTTTTAATCACAACAGCGGGAGATGATACAAAATCTATATGTTATGAGGTGCA
>CAZRKJ010000093.1:0-4937 GCA_964600775.1 uncultured Acholeplasma sp. | reverse complement strand
GAACCTGCCACGCAAGCGGTTTGGCCAGCACTTTTTGACCAGCACCAGCATTATAAATTACAAATACATCACCATTAGCAATTGTTCCTGATAATACTTGAATAGATGGTGAAATAGTAGAACCATTAGAATAAAGATGTACCTCATATTCTGAAAGATCTATATTTTGTCCTGTTCCATTGTATATTTCTATTGCTTTATCATTACCAACTGAAGCTTCAATGTATTCACTTATGAATAAGTCTGATGCAAATAATCCTGGTAATTCATTATATACATAAGTTTGATTAATTCCATTATCGACTAATGCATATGCTCTAATACTTAAGAATTTAACTAGTGGGAAACTCATTAAATATTCATTTGTAATTTGATTCTGAGCAGTAGATGGAGCTTTTATAACACCTGTAGTATCTATTGTTATAGCACCACTTACTGTTTCTGACATTATGAATCCATATTCAATAATTTGGTCGTCTCCACGAAGTTCATAACTAGCAGCATAAGATTCGTGACCCTCTCTAATTCCTGTAACATTAGACATGTATACTGATGTTGATGTTGGAGCATCACCGATTGTTATTGCTTCAAACGAAACATCTTTAAAAGCAGTAAATTTATAGTTAGGTTTATCAGATACAAATTTTCCATCTCCATCAACCCAATATTTAAAATTAACTGTGTCTGTTGGTATTAAAGTAACTACATCATTATACTCAACTTGCGCTAAATTTTTTGTACCACCTGTTACAGTTACGTTTATTACAGATTGATTAGTTTTGTTATATTGGGCAGTATATACAGCATGGTCATCATCATATGAACCAATAAATCCTGTAAATGCATATCCTGGCTTTTCTGGTTCAGTGCCAGAAAATTCAGGTTGTCCTTCTGTAATATAATCGACATCTAATAATTCACCGTTTGTGTCAACATAGCTTACAGCATTTTCACCTGAAGATGCCATGACTATAACTAAATTTGTTGAACCAGAAAGTGTAATATTAATTGCTTGTGTGTCAACTTTTTCACCATTTAGAATATAGTATGCAAACTCTTTATTGCTGGTTAAAAGACCACTAACATCTACCGATACTTTTGAACCAAAACCATAAGGTATATTAATGTCTTGATTTATGCGATTAGCTTGTCCTTTTCCTTCAACAACAGTTACACTTAAATCTGATGTACCCGGTTGAGCAGCAGCTTCGGGTGCCAAATGCATACCTATAAATAGAAGGCTTATAAATGTTAAAACAAATAATCCTAGCTTTTTCATTATTAAGCCCCCCACACTTGTTCATTCAAGCCTACACCACTTGTTGCAATCGAATCTTCTTGATTGAACTCTATAACCTCTAATTGAGGTTCTTGATACTTATCCTTCGTTGTCTCCATATTTCTCCTCATTTCCTCTTTCGTGCAAATGGTCCCACAAACAAAAAAAAGTAGTGCATTTGCATTATGGCAATAGTATACTATAAATTACATTGAAATACTTAATATTTGATATAAAATTACAATACTTTTACATTTAACTGAACCACCCAATATATTTTATATATAATTTTCACTATAAATAAAATTTTATAGTGAATTATTACGTATATAAATACCTTTACTTGGCTGTGCAGAAGTTAAAATTAATACATAAAAACAGGTGTGAATAGATTTAACACCTGTTTATATACATTGATTAAATTTTGGATACTAATATTTGATGTTTATCGAGCAACCCTACAAACTTCTCAACATCTTTTTTTGCAATCTCTGGTGTCACATCATATGCTTCAACAAGCATCAATATTAACTGTTCGATAGAGGTCTCATGACTAAGGCTTTCAAATAAGAATTTACCGGTATCATTTAATGTGATCATTCCATGAAATCTTTTAGCTTCCGCTCCAATTGGTACAACTATATGTTGACCTGCAACAGTTTTTAAAATGTATTCTTTTTTTACTTTCATCATGACTCCTTATTTTGCGATATATATCATAGATTTAATTTGTGTGCCATCTTTTTCAAATATAACTGCAAACTCTAGATTTGTAGCTGTACGCATTGTACTATATGTATCCATTAAATACGTCATAAAGATAGTTAAGATACCTTCTTCAAAACTATAGTCCTCTGCCGTAATCTCATAGCCTTCAACGGATACAAATACATAATCAAATGTTTCAAAGCTAAAATATATATCATCTTTAAAATTGGTTACTTGTTTTTGCCCATTATAACTATATGGTGTGGTCAATCTATTGATTTCAAGGTTAATTTCATGGGTACCTAAATTGGTACGTATCACAAATGATAGTTCTAAATTTTTTGCACTTGTTGTGGATTGAAGTTTTTCAACCAGATAGTGCATGTAACTTGTACTAAAGTATATCGTGTTACTTGCTGCATAAAAATCTCTACGTTCTTGAAGAGACTCTAGTTCAACTAAGACATCACGTTCATAATCCGTTTCTAATATTTCAATAAAGTTTAACCCTGGTACACGATAATTATATAGTGGTAACTCAAAATTTGAGTTGACACTATATTGATAATTATGTGTACTATAAATTCTACTGGATGCATCCAGTACAATCGTTTTTAATGGAGAAAAATCTGACTCATTGTATATAGAACTTCTGGCTTTCACGCGGATTTCATAAGTACCTGGTTCTAAATACGGTGGTAAATCTTCCAACGTATTAAATACTTCACCATTGATTTCTACATCATAACTATCTGCATCTTTATCTTTTGTAAAATATACTTGGTTGTTACGTATTTCAATATCTTCTGGATATTTTAAGAATCTCACCTTAAAGTTAACGGCATCAGAAAATAAGGAATCAGCAACACTTTCATCCGAACTAACTGCTTGCACTCGGACGCGATACACACCATCTTCAGTAAAGGTATAGGTTGTATCTGTAATTGTTGATATGTCTCCATTAATACTTAAAGTATAGGCAGATGCATTCTCTACTGCATCAAAGGTTAATATGTTTCTGTCTATTTTAATGTTTCTTGGTATACTCAATCTAAATTCTGTTGTACTAGGTGGCATCGTACACGAAATCAAGATAACAATAAAAAATAAAACAACTATTCCAATAACTGATTTTCTCATAATCTCTCCCTTATGTGAAATATATTTTACCATTAAACACCACTATTTATAAAGTAATATCATTATTTGATATATATAAAAACCCATGAAAATGATATTAAAACATTTTCATGGGTTATTTTCATGTAAATTTGATAAAATTAACTGCTCCAAATCTCGTGTACTAGATGTGGGTGATCAATAAACGGATTTCTGTTTTCTTGATAGCTGTAGATAACATTATTTCTATTGCGTTCAAAATCATCCACAGGATCATCTATATGCCACTGAATTAATTCCTCAATTAACCCCATTATATCAATGGTTAAGTGGCTGTAGCGTGTAACCATGTAAAATAGGATTCTTGCTACATCCCCTTTATCTGCATCTCCCGGGAAGTAACCACCACTAACTGCACCATGACTACTTTCAACTGAATCCCTAAATGGGCTATTGCCTCTATTGGAGTTTATACTAGGGTTTGCTGGTTTTAAGTTATGTAAATCAGCTCTTTCATGGGTCCCTGTTAAGTAGGATTGTGGCCACACATGCTCTCTGTTCCAAGTTACACCGTTATCCCACTGTGCACGCACAGAGGCACGGTTATAAATTAAGATAACATTACTTGAGTTATTTGGATCACGGTCAGTTACTTGAAGTATATCTCTTGCAGCATCATATGTTCTATATCGATAAGTAGATATAATATTTCTAAGTTCTAATGTCATTTGTGCACTATTTAAACCATTTAATGATTCATAATATCCAGTGTATTCAAAACTAGAACCTGTAACAACTAAATTAAATGTCTTTGTTTCTAATACTTGACCATCAAAACTTAATGTATATGTAAATGTTACCGGTGTATCCTCATCTGGTAAGCTGACCTGTCCATTATTAGATAAAACTGCTTCGTTAGATGATTGATACGTAATCGTTGCTCTAAAAGGTAGATTTTGATTTTGAACCAGACTTAAGTTTGCAGAAATATTGCCACTTAAATTAGGTAATGTCACCTTCGATTTAATAACTTCTAAAACTTCTAATGGATCAACTGCTGCTTCTACTGTAATTTGGTCAGCACTAGTTATTAGTACATGTGAGGCTGAACCTACAGTTCTTACAACACCTGTAATACCAACACCTAAACCAAATTGTAGTGCACGTAATTTGGTTTGAATTGCATTTTTTGTTTCTACGATCATTAAATCTGGTATGACAAGATTTAATGGTCCATTTAATGTTTCTAAAGTATAACTTGTATCAATTAGCGTATGTGTTGTATTGACCAATCCATACACACTAACAAGTTTGTTCGAATAAGTGCTTAAGTTTGCTGCTGTAGCGGTTTGTGGTTGTACCGGTAAACCTGATTCTATTACAACTGCAATATCACGTACACTTGAAATCACTGCCTGGTTATTAGAAATCGTTTTTGTGCCTCTAATAACTACCTTTTCACCAACACTTATAAAATCAACAAATGTTTTAGGTGCTTCAACACGAATCGCTTGTGCACTATCTTGAATGTATAAAATTACTTGTGTATTTGTTTCATAAAATGCAGTTACGAAACCATGTGTTTTAACGGTAGCATCTACACTTGCATTAATAACCTCAGTAATCGTAAGCATTGCTTCATCAAGTACTGTTACATTAACTGTAACTGTAGCAGTGTTTCCTGCTAAATCCGTTGCGGTATAAGTAATTTCATACGTACCTTCTAAATTTAAGTTGACATTCGATGCATCTACTTCAACAGTAACTGAACCGTCAATTGCATCCACTGCAGTCACACCAATTAAATAATCAGGGTCTGTTGTACCTAAAT
>CAZRKJ010000092.1:0-4979 GCA_964600775.1 uncultured Acholeplasma sp. | reverse complement strand
CCAAAAGCACATGCTGCAGCTTATGTAATTATGGCAATGCGTATCGCGTGGTTTAAAGTATATAGTCCATTACTCTTTTATTCAAGCTTCTTTAGTAAACGTGCAGTCCAATTTGAACATGACACGATGGTGGCAGGTACGAATGCGATTCGTAATCGTATTAGTGCACTTAGAAGAGATAATAATTTAACAGCAAAAGATCAAGATGTCATGGTCACATTACAGGTTGCGCTTGAAATGACAAAACGAGGATTTAAGTTTTTACCAGTAAATATTAAAAAATCACAGCCCGTAGAGTTTGTGATGGAAAAAAATGGATTACGCATGCCATTTGTAAGTATTGATGGCTTAGGCCTACAAGCTGCAATCAATGTAGTTGAAAATCGTAACGAAAAGCCGTATAATTCTAAAGAGGATGCAAGGGTACGTGGTAAGTTAAATAAAACAGTTTTTGAAAGACTAGACTTATCCGGTGCATTTGATGATTTAGCCGAGGTAAGTAGTGAACTTGACCACGGACTGTTTGCCCATAAATACTAAATGTATAAAATTACACATATTACTTTTTATTGATTTTAAAATGATAAAATATAGTTATAATAATCTTGAAGAAAAGATAATGAGGTGAAACAAATTATGCGTAGTTCAAATCCTGTATTTGCAAATTTGGAAAGACAAGTTAGCGTAAGTGATGTAGAAGCTGCTTCAAAGTCTGGTGTAACAATAAAAACGATTACATTAGTACTTATATCACTGGTGACTGGTTTTTCTTCAATCTTTTTAGCAACGAGCATGCCAGAAGGTTTATTAATTGGTATCTTAATTGGTTCAGGAATCTTCGCATTCATAGCTGTAATTTTAGCGATGAGTGTACCGAAACTTGCTGCACCAATGAGTATATTATATGCACTTATGCAAGGTTTTACTTATGGTCTGTTAACATGGGTATTAGAAGTGTATTATCCAGGTGTTGCATCGATTGCACTTTTAGGCACAGCACTCATATTTGGTGTGATGTTCACACTTTATAATACCGGTCTTTTAAGAGGGTCTCAACTCTTAAGATCTGTTGTATTTGGTGCATTATTAACTGTATTAGTTGGTTCATTATTTTTGGTATTGTTGGATTATTTAATCCGGAGTACATGAATAGTTTCTTCTCATATGAAGTTACAATCGGTTTATCATTATTTCTAATTGTTATTGGGGCGTTAATGTTAACCCTTGACTTTGAAAGAGCAGAAAATGTTGTAAAAATGGGACTTCCAAAACACTTTGAGTGGACAGTTGCGCTAGGTTTTATGGTAACATTAATATGGATATATTATAATATCCTTAGATTAGCAGTAACTATCATGGGTAGAAACAATAATTAAAACGTTGATATAACAGTAGTAAAATGGATAAATTGCTTGAAAAGCGAAGTGGGATAGTGGAAGCCACCTAAAGCTATATACATTTGAATTCGGTTATGGAGTGAAAAAGTAAAAACTTTTCCGTCATTCTTACGTTACAAGAAAACGAAGTGTCAAGAGTAATTTCTTGGAACTAAGGTGGTACCGCGAATTTTTCGTCCTTAGCGTATTTATACGTCTAGGGACTTTTATTTTATAAATAGATATAGGGAGAAAACACATGAAAGAACAAATAGATTTAATTGTTAAATCGTTAGAAGATAAAATGCATGATGGGCTATCATTAAATGATTTAGAGTCACTTAGAGTAGCTTATTTAGGCAAAAACGGTTTACTAACTGCCCAAATGGCAGTAATAAAAACATTATCAAATGAAGATAAACCAAAGTTTGGTCAGTGGATTAATGAGGCTAAACAAGCAATAGAAACCAAAATTTCTGATCAAAAAAATTTCTTATTAATTCAAGCAATGAATGCACAACTAGAAAAAGAAACGATCGATGTATCCTTACCTGGATTAAATTTTAAAAAAGGTAGTTTACATCCTTTAACAATAGTAACTCAAGACTTAGAAGATTATTTTATCGGTTTAGGTTATAAGGTGGCAGAAGGTCCTGAGCTTGAACTTGATAAATATAATTTTGAGATGATGAATTTAGCAAGTGACCATCCTGCAAGAGAAATGCATGATTCTTTTTATGTAACTACTAATACGTTACTACGCACCCATACATCTCCAATACAAGCGCGATATATGGAACAAGCTAAGGGTGAACCAATAGCAATCATCGCTCCAGGTAAAACATATCGAAGAGATCCAGATGATCGTACACACTCACACCAGTTTATGCAGTGTGAAGGGCTAGTTATTGATAAAGATATTACGTTTGCACATTTAAAGTCTACACTTTTAGGTATGGCCCGACATATATTTGGTGCTGAGCGCACAATCCGTTTAAGACCTTCATACTTTCCTTTTACAGAGCCATCTGTTGAAGTTGATGTTTCTTATATAACAGCAGAAGGTAAAACAGAATGGATTGAAGTGTTAGGTGCTGGTATGGTGCATCCGAATGTTTTAGAAATGGGTGGCTATGATGCTAAAGTATTTAGTGGGTTTGCTTTCGGAATCGGAATTGAGCGTATTGCGATACTAAAATATCAAATTGATGATATTAGACAATTCTATACCAATGACTTACGCTTTTTAAATCAGTTTAAAGGGGTATTATAAAATGTTTATTCTAGAAAATATATTAAAACAATTCATTGATGTACCAGACAATTTATATGACATCACAAACCAACAAATCATCGAAGTCGATGATTATTTAAGTTTAAATACATCAACGAAACTGATCGTAGGTTATGTTGAAACATGCATTAAGCATCCAAATGCAGATAGTTTAAGTCTAACTACTGTTAATATCGGTCGTGAGGTTTTAAAAATTGTTTGTGGCGCACCAAATGTTAGAGCTGGTCAATTTGTAATTGTTGCACAAGTAGGATCTGTCTTACCTGGAAATTTTGAAATTAAAAAAGCGATGGTCAGAGGTGAAGAATCAAATGGTATGATTTGTTCATTAAATGAATTAGGCTTTGATGAAAAATATATCCCAGAAATGTATAAAAACGGTATTTATTACTTTTTAAACGAAGTTCAAGTAGGTGATGATGCATTAAAAGCTTTAGGTTTAGATGGTCATAAAATATTATTAGGCTTAACGCCTAATAGAGGCGATTTACTATCACATTTAGGGTTTGCATATGATTTAGGTTCTATGTTAAATAAACCTGTGCGTATCCCCAAAACAACTTTCAAAGAAATATCTAAACCAAATGATGTAACTGTTGGTATCGATACAGATAAATGTTTATTATATGATTTAAGACTGATGGATGTTGTTGTTAAAGAAAGTCCATGGTGGCTTAAAAATGCATTAATTGAAAGTGATATTCGACCAATTAATAATGTTGTTGATATTACAAACTATATTTTAATTACCTATGGTACACCATTACATGCATTTGATACATTCAAGGTTCAATCAAAATCGGTTGTTGTACGTCAAGCAATAAGAGGTGAAAAAGTAGTTACACTTGACGATGTTGAAAGAACATTAGAAACTAATGACATTGTCATAACTGATGGCAAAAAACCGATTGCTCTTGGTGGTGTTATGGGCTTAGCATCTACGGGTGTAGATGAATCTACGACATCTATTATGCTAGAAGCTGCACAGTTTGATCCGCAAACCATAGCTAAAACTTCAAAACGTTTAAGTTTAAGAAGTGATTCTTCACTGCGTTTTGAGCGTGGCATTGATCAAATGCGTGTGCGTCAAGGCTTAGAGGCTGCTACGGAATTATTAGTCCAACTTGCAGACGCTAAAGTTTATCAAGGTATTCAATCTGATTTAAAGGTTGAAGTTGAAAATCCTTGGGTGCAGGTTTCGTTAGTTGAAGTTAATAATTTACTTGGTACAGCATTAAATGAAAATGATTTAACGGCTATTTTTAAACAGTTAAATTATCAAGTTAAAAAATCAAATAACGAATTTAATGTACAAGCACCAGGCTATAGAAAAGATATTTTAATAGCTGCAGATGTTATTGAAGAAGTCTTACGTGTTTATGGATATCATAAGATAGTAGGCAAGCGTCTACAACCAAAATCACTTGGACAATTAACATATAAACAAAAAACAATTAGAAGTTTAAAACAAATGCTTGCTGGTTTAGGACTAAATGAAGTTATTAACTATAGTTTAGTATCGAGTAATGATATTGAATCATTTCCTTTAATTGGAGAAAGTGTGCAGGTTTTAATGCCTTTAAGTGATGACCGTAACACATTACGTCAATCACTTATACCGGGATTATTAAAAAATTTAAATTACCATGTTGCAAGACAAATGACTAATTTAAGTATTTTTGAAATTGGTCATGTATTTGCACAAGGTATAGAAAAGAATCATTTAGCAATCTTAATAAATGATAAGTTCATCGAATCAAATTATTTAAACCGTGATTTAAAGGCAGATTTTTTCACCTTGAAAGGTATACTTCAAAATATTTCAACCCTATTAAATGTTGTTCTAGAGGTTAAACAAACTACCCGAGTTGCAGGACTTCATCCAGGTGTACAAGGCGATATTTATTTAGGTAGTGAAGTCATTGGAGTCATTGGTCAAACACATCCATTAACTAATCAAGCATATGATATTAAGGATGCTTATGTCATGGAACTTGACCTAACTAACATAACCCAAGAACAAGCACTTATGGTCTTTGAAAGTATTTCAAAATATCCATCAATAACACGTGATATTTCATTTGTTGTATCTAAAACATATCCGGTCAGTGATATTTTAGCTTTAATTAAACAAACAGCTAGAAAATTATTGACAAACGTTGAAGTGTTTGATGTTTATGCAGGTGCAAATATCGAATCGGGTTATCATTCACTAGCTATTTCAATGACTTTTAACAATAAAGAGAAAACCTTAGAAAAAATAGATGTTGAAAAAGCACTTAAATCTATTCAAAATAGATTAGAATTCA
>CAZRKJ010000091.1:0-5013 GCA_964600775.1 uncultured Acholeplasma sp. | reverse complement strand
CTAATACTTGATTTGATGGCTTTAAGTTGTGTTGTTACATCAATACAAGTAGATTCATTTTGCATCATATTTAAAACACCAGATAATTGGCCTTGGATTCGTTTCATACGATTAATTATTTTATCATTACACTTCATATTGACCCCCAAATTTATATCAATGATATCATATTATACCCCATACCGTATTTTTACACAAATAATATGATTTCTAATCTATATTATGGTCTTTTTTATAAGTTTTTATGTCTAAAAGCAAATTAAAAGACAAATATACCCTGTGTGGTATAATATTTTCATAATAAAGGAGTTAATTTTATGATTAAACAAGCATTTAAACTACAAACAACACTGAAGTATATCATACAGGGTATTTTCTTTTTATTAACTTTCTTGTTTATCTATTTTATCGTTGATTATTTAAATATGTCCTATGAAGATATGGCATTAACTTATGGTGTTTACCTCGTAGTTATCAATATAATTGTTAATATTATTATGGCAATACTAAGTACACTGTTGATGAATTTATCAACTGCGATGGTTGAAATTAAAGGTAAAGAATCAGTTGCATCAAATTTGGGCTTTGTTTCAGTTCTATTTGGTACATTAACATATGGGTGTACGGGTTGTGTGATTGCATTCTTCGCAGCAGTAGGCATCACATTTAGTGTCATCGCTTTACCACTTGCAGGATTCCCTTATAAGATTATTTCATTAGTATTAATTCTAGTTGGTTTATTTATCGTACTTAGACAAATACATTCTGGTGTTTGTAAAGTCAATTTAAAATCAGATTAGAGGTGTATAAGATGTTTAACTTCAATTTTGAATCACAAACCAAATTAAATAGTTTTAACCATGAACTAATCTATGATTTTCTAGTTATTGGTGCTGGACCTGCATGTTTAAATGCCGGTTTGTACGCACACAGATTATGCCTTAAAACAGCTATTGTCACCTATGATATTGGTGGTCAACTACTGAATACAAATGAAGTCGATAATTACCTAGGATTACCGAATGATTCTGGTAGTGGCTTAAAAGATAAGTTTTTAAAACATGTTGAAAACTTTTCTATACCAATCCTTCAAGGTGTGTACGTAGAAAATGTTTCAAAAGTTAATGAATTATTTGAAATCACTTTATCTACAAAAACTGTGATCAAGTCAAAAACTGTACTCTTAACAACCGGAAGTTTACCTAAAAAATTAGGTATTCCAGGTGAGGATATACTAGATAGTAAAGGTATATCATACTGTGCGATTTGTGATGCACCGTTTTTCAAAGATAAACATGTTGTTGTTGCAGGTGGTGGTAATTCAGCTATTGAATCCGCACTGGATTTATCTAAATGGGCAAGTCGTGTCACAGTCATCCAGCGCTCTAGTTTTAGAGCAAATGAAATATTATTAAAACAGATGTATGCAAATTCTAAAATTGACTATATGCTTCAAACTCAAATTCTTGAAGTACACGGACAAACATCAGTTGAAGGTTTAACAATTTTAGATAAACAAACCAATCAAAAAAGTTATTTTAAAACAGATGGATTGTTTATAGCAATCGGTATGAACCCAAACACGAAATACATTAAAGACTTTGTTAAATTAAATGAGTTTCAAGAAGTCTTAGTCAATGAGAAACATGAAACAAATATTCCAGGGCTTTATGCAGCAGGTGATATGATTAGTCAACCACACAAACAAATAATTATCGCTGCAGCAGAAGGTGCAAAAGCGGCTATTAATGCCAATCACTATTTAAAATTTAAAGGAGAATAAAAAATGAAAAGTTTATTAACACCAGAAGTAGCTGGTCAAATTAAAGAAGTATTAAATATTATGGAAAATGAAATCAAAGTGGTTTTGTTTACATCAAATGATTGTGACACATGTGCACCCACACTACAGTTATTAGAAGAAGTTACAGTATTAAGTGATAAAATTACGCTTGAAGAAAGATCACTTACAGATGATGTAGAAGAAGCAAAAGCATATGGTGTAACACTTGCACCAACATTTGTTATTTTAGATAAAGATAACAACTTTAGAAATTTTAGATTTAATGGTATTCCAGCAGGACATGAAATTAATTCTTTAATCACTGCATTAATCGATAGTGCAGCATCTAAACCATTCTTTGATGAAAAAACACTTGAAAGATTAAGTAAAGTAAACAAGGATATCAATATAAAGGTGTTTGTTACATTAAGCTGTCCACACTGTCCAGGTGCGGTGTCCAATGCATTTAGACTTGCAATGACAAATATGCATATTACAGCAGATGCCTATGAAGCTCAAACATTTGGGGAAATATCAATGAAGTATAACGTAAGTAGTGTACCAAAGATTATTATCAATGATACATATGAATTTTTAGGTAATCAACCAATTGAGGCTTTCCTAAACGAAATCGATAAAGTTTAAATATCAAATACGTGAATGTATATATAAATATTCACGTATTTTTTTTTAGCATGTTACAATAGACTTACAAAGACAAAAACAAATCTATAAGTAGGTGAAGTCATGTTAAAAATCTTACCCATTCATATAGATCATTTAGAAAGGTTGCTGAAACTATTTAATAAAGCAACTAAACGTAATGATTTTTTATATGAAGCATTAACAATGGAACAGTTTAAAGAGAAATTTTACCAAAACACTGAAACATACGAAATACAAACATTTGTTGCAATATTTGATCAAGAACCTATTGGATTTAGCAGTGGTGTCTTTGATTTAAAAACAAACAAAGCATATATCACAATGGTATTAATGGAGGTATCCTATAGACGTTTAGGGTATGGTAAGCAATTACTTCATATGCTAGAAAAGAAACTTCTTGAAAAACCACTACAACAACAAAAGATAGAAATAGTATTCTTTAATCCAGTAAATTTAAGTTGGCAGATACCACATACGAATGCCTTGCATCCCAATGCACCAGGTATTGACCAAGCATCCATGGGTTATCAATTTTTTAAAGCTCAAGGTTATAAGGATTTTGCTGTTCAAAATGTATACTACAAGGATATTAGAACCTATGCATATAGCAATACAATTTTAAAATTAAATGATGAACTTAATCAAAAGGGTTTTGTCTTTGATTATTTTAAAGTTAATAAAGATCAAGGCTTGGTAGAAATGCTAAATAATCTAGGTAGTCCTGTTTGGTTAGATACAATCATAAAGCATATAGAATCTAAGGGTATGGATAATACACTTTTGGTACCTACAATGAATAATTTAGTCGTTGGTTTTACTGGACCACTTATGGTTGAAAAGTCTATGCGTGGCTATTTTGCAGGTATTGGCATTCATTCTGATTATCGTGGTCATGGTCTTGCTAAAGTATTATTTTCTAAACTCATTATGGGTTTAAAGGAAATGGGTGCACATTATATGACATTATTTACAGGTGAAAATAATCCTGCAAGACGTATGTATGAAAAAGAAGGATTTGAAATTGTAAAAACATTTATAGATTTAAGAAAGGAGAGTTTTTGATGAAAACAATTATGGCTATTGGCGGTCACATTGGTGATGCTGAACTTACATGTGGCGGCACCCTTGCAACCTATAGTTTAAAAGGATATCAAATCATCACGGTTGCACTTACAGGTGGTGAGAAGGGAAATCCTGATCATTTAAGTGTTAAAGACTACCGTATACAAAAAGAAAAGGAAGCACAGAGTTTTGCTCAAATGCTAGGTGGTAAAAGTATTGTGCTACCATATAATGATGGTGAGCTGGTTGTTTCCGATCAAATTAAGTTTGAGGTTGCTGAACTTATTAGACAATATAAGCCTGAATTTATTATGACCCATTGGAAAAACTCTATGCATAAGGACCATGAAGCAACGTATCATATTGTAAAGGATGCGCAATTTTATGCTGGCATTAAAGGTTTTGAAAGTGCGTACGCACCCCATTATGCAAGGGGACCTTATTATGCAGAAAATTGGGAGGACCCAATTGATTTTAAACCATATGTTTATATGGAAGTGTCTGAGGCAGGTTATGAGTTATGGAAAAAAGCAATCGATACACATTGGTTTGCACTAAATTCAAAATCATTTAAATATAAAAGATATTATGAAGCATTAATGATTGTTCGGGGATGCGAAGCACGCCTTATGTATGCAGAAGCATTCGATGTTGAGGAACTAACTAAAAAAGCTATTCATAAATTATAGACAAAGAAAAAAGGACTTGCGTCCTTTTTATAATCACAGATTATCTGTTGTAGAATTCAACGATTAATTGTTCGTTAATATCGAATAAGAATTCGTTTCTTTCTGGTAGTCTTGAGAATGTACCGACACCATTAGCATCTAGTGCAACATAGTCAACACGTGCAAATTGAGCTTCTTGAGCTTCTTTAACGATTGTAAAGTTTTTACTCTTTTCTTTCAATTGAACTGTTTGACCTGGTGTTAATCTGTATGATGGAATATCAACTTTCTTTCCATCAACTAAGATATGACCATGGTTCACTAATTGTCTAGCTTGAGCACGAGTTCTTGCGAAACCTAAACGGTATACGATATTGTCTAATCTAGATTCAAGTAATTTCAAGAAGTTTTCACCTTGCTTACCTTGCATCTTTGCTGATTCAACGAAAGTCTTTTTGAATTGCTTTTCGTTTACACCATAAACAAATCTAACCTTTTGTTTTTCTTGTAACTGAATGCCGTAGTTTGATAATTTAGAACGTCTTTGACCGTGTTGTCCAGGTGCATAAGGTCTTTTCTTTAATTCTTTACCTGTTTCAGATATTGAATAACCTAAGCGTCTAGAAACTTTCCAAGTTGATCCTGTAAAACGTGACATAGAATTTACCTCCTTTTTATTTTTTTGGTAAACACACCATTATAAATCTATATAATCCACAAATTCCTTTTCGCTTTCTAGCAGAAGAAAGTTACTTAGTGCATCCATATAATGAAGGGATATTTATAAATCTATTTTTGGCCTGCTTTTGACCGCTTTCTTATTTTATATTAAAG
>CAZRKJ010000090.1:0-5172 GCA_964600775.1 uncultured Acholeplasma sp. | reverse complement strand
AAATACGCTTTTTCGCTTTAGGTGGATTGGGTGAAAACGGAAAAAATATGTATGTCATTGATGTTGACAGACAATATTTTATTTTGGATGCTGGCTTAAAGTATCCTACCCAAGAACTGTTTGGCGTTGATGAAATCATACCAAATTATAAAATGTTTATAAACATTAAAGATCGTGTGAAAGGGATATTTTTATCCCATGCGCATGAAGATCATATTGGTGCATTACCACATATCTTAAAGGATTTAAATGTACCGGTTTATGCAACACCTTTTACAATGGAAGTTGTAAAAGATACATTAAAAGAAAAGAACTTTGAATTGGATGATTTAAAACTGAATACAATTGATCATAACTCAATTATCCGTTTTGGTAATGTTAAGGTTACCTTCTTTTCAACGACGCATTCTATACCAGAATCCATTGGTATAGCAATTCACACAATCGATGGGGTAATTGTATATACCTCTGATTTTACTTTTGCACAATATAGTGATCCAAATTATCAAACTGACTTCCCAAAGATTAATGAGCTTGCACAAAAAAATGTTATAGCACTTTTGGTTGAATCACTGGGTTCTACATTGGTTCAAGATGGTGGTATTTATAATGCACTGACGCACAAAATAAATTCGGTTTATGCAAATGCTGAAGGTCGCATTATCGTTTCATTATTCTCATCTGATTTACAGAAAATACAAAGGATCGTTGATATTTCATTAAATCATCATAAAAAGATTGCTATTATAGGTAGACGCGCTCAAAGAATTGTTGATATTGCAATCGAAAAGGGTTATTTAGTTATTCCTAAAGAATCACTTGTTAATTTAAAGTTCATAGATGATAAAAATAAAAATGATGCTAATAATTTAGTATGTCTTGTAACTGGTAGTCGTCATGAACCGTTTTACATGTTACAACGTATGTGTAAAAAGCAAGACCGTTTAATTCATGTAAGTGAAAATGATACGGTACTTATTATGACATCTCCAGTGCCAGGTACAGAAAAAATGGCTGCACGTACTTTAGATATTTTATATCGAAGTGATGCGAATATTGAAGTTGTTGATAAACGTTTACTTGCATCAAACCATGCAACAGCAGAAGAAATTAAGATGATGATCAATTTGCTTAGACCAAAATACATTATTCCTACAATTGGGGAGTATCGTCATCAATATGGAGTGAAACAACTTGCGCATCAAATGAATTATAAAGAAGATCGTGTATTTGTACTAGATAATGGTGATGCTGTAAATATCAGTAATAATGCAGAAGCATTTATTTCTAAAAACGAAATTAAGACAGGTGAGATTTTGATCGATGGTACAGCTGTTGGTGATGTCAATGATTATGTAATGCGTGATCGTGAACTCCTAGCAGCAGATGGTGTGTTACTCATCATAGCAAATATAAATGCAAAGACCAAACAAGTTATTAGTGGACCAAAGATTGTATCTAAAGGCTTTGTCTACATACATCAAGAAGCTTCATTAATGGATGAAATCCGTACAATATTTGATAAAGTAACTGAAAAGCACTTGAAGGGTAAATATATTAATTGGAATGAATATAAGTTAAATATACGTGATGAAGTTTCTAAATTTGTTTATCAACAAGCCAGAAGAAGACCGATTACAATTCCTGTAATTATATCAACTGAAACTAAAAAAGCCGAATCTCAATAAACTATAATAAAAAAACTATCAAGCACATGAACTGAAGCGTGACTTGATAGTTTTTATTTTAGCTATTGATTGCCTCTATTAGTTTTGGTAAGTAG
Source organism: uncultured Acholeplasma sp. (assembly GCA_964600775.1). GTDB lineage: Bacteria > Bacillota_I > Bacilli_A > Acholeplasmatales > Acholeplasmataceae > Acholeplasma. The sequence continues at coordinate 3,389 of CAZRKJ010000090.1, read as the reverse complement.
TTTGGTAAATCTATTGGACGTCTTGCAGTTACAAGATTACGATCTACCACAACGGATTGATCGACCCAATGTGCACCAGCATACATCATATCATCTTTTATGCCTGGTGTAGAGGTCATTTGATATCCCTTTAAGATACCTGCACTTGAAAGTACCCAACCTGCATGACAAATTGCACCAATGATTTTATTATGTTTGTGCAAGTAATTAACAAATTCTAATACTTTTGGTAGACGTCTTAAATAATCTGGTGCCCATCCACCAGGTATAATGATGCCATCATATAGTGTAATATCAACTTCATCAAAAGCTAAATCACTTATGGTTGATAAACCATATTTACCTTTGTACGTTTGACCTTTAACTTCAGCAGCAATATCCACCTTAATGCCAGCCTCAGTTAATCTAATGAGTGGATAGTGGAACTCTAAATCATCATAATCATTTGAAACGATTGTAAGTATGCTCTTATTTTTTGTCATTTGAATAATCCTTTCTTTTAAAACCTTTGATTTGATCAATAAGTTTTAATCTATCTTTTAAAGCTTTTTCATAAGCACTTTCATCTTTAGGTATATAGTATGTTTTATCTAGTAGATTTTCAGGTAAATGTGTTTGACTATTTAAGGATCCAGGGTCATTATGCGGATATTTATAAACTTCAGGATGTTGACGTAAATACTTATTGTCAATATGTTTAGGTATTGGACCTGCAAGGCCATTTTGGAAGTCTTCTAAGGCCTGATCAAGTGCACTATAAGCAGTGTTAGATTTTGGCGATAATGCCATATCAACCACAACAACAGCAAGTGGAATACGTGCTTCGGGTAGTCCTGTCATTTTAGCTACTTGAGCAGCAGCTAAAACTTTTTGACCCATGGTTGGATTGGCTAATCCAATATCCTCATATGCAATAATGACTAAGCGACGTATAATAACTTCTAAATCACCTAATGTAATTAATCTAGCTAAATAGTGAAGTGCTGCATCTACATCAGAACCTCGAATAGATTTTTGTAGTGCACTTAACATTTCATAGTAGTGGTCTTCATGATCATCTAATGAAAGCTGTGGTTTACCAGCTAAACGTCTAACAATATTTGAAGTAATTTTTTGTCCATCATCAACGACTAATGCAGCACTTTCTAGTATGTTTAAAGCAGAGCGTATCTCAGCATTTGAGGCACGAATAATTGCTGATAATGCATCATCAGTAAGTTGTATTTCATGATCCAAATATGCAATAGCATTTAGGATGGCTGATTTTATATCATTATCGGTTAATGCTTTAATTTCGTATAAATGACAACGACTACGTATCGCAAGATTAATACTTTGATAAGGATTTAGGGTTGTAAGCCCAATCATAATTGCTTTACCACTTTCTAAAAAAGGTAGCAGATAATCTTGTATATCTGTCTTCATGCGATGAATCTCATCAACAATGATTAATACATCATGATAAGCTGTCATATCTAAAATGTCTTTGAGTTTGGCTTTGTTATCGGTAGAGGCATTAAAAAAATATGTATCTAGCTTAGATTTATCAGAAAAAAGTTTTGCAATTGTTGTTTTTCCTGTACCAGGGGGTCCGTATAAAATAAAAGAAAGATATTTTTGCTTTTCAATCATTTTTGTTAATACGCCATCTTTACTAAGTAAATGATCTTGTCCATAAACTTCTTCAAAAGTTTTTGGACGCATGCGACTTGCTAATGGTTCCATGTTTAAGTCCTCCAACTTTATTATATCATGAATACGAAGGTAACATTATAGCTTAGTTTTACGAAGTTATTTTATAAAACATCACAAAAATAGCTGATACACATATTGTTATACTAGGAACAGTATCATTGTAAAATGGTGCAAAATAACATATAATAATAATAGATTAATAATTTTAATCTAATACTTTAATAGAGGATGAATAAAGATGGATTTAAAAGCACATATCGCAGCAGTAAAAGATTTTCCAAAAGAAGGTATCCTATTTAGAGATATTACACCATTAATGTTAGATGGTAAAGCATACAAATATGCAGCAGATAGATTTACTGAGTTTGCACATAGTAAAAATGCTGACTTAATTGTAGGACCTGAGGCAAGAGGATTCATTTTTGGTTGTCCAGTGGCAGTTAATTTAGGTATCGGGTTTGCACCTGTAAGAAAACCAGGTAAATTACCACGTTCATCAGTTACGGTTAGTTATGATTTGGAATATGGATCAAACTCACTTTCAATGCATGAAGATGCAGTAAAACCAGGTCAACGTGTAGTAATTATTGATGACTTACTAGCAACGGGTGGTACGATGCAAGCAACCATTGAATTAGTTGAAAAACTAGGTGGTAAGGTTGTTGGATTAGCATTTTTAATAGAATTAGATGATCTTGAAGGTAGAAAACTATTAAAGGGTTATGAAGTAAAAACATTAATTAATTATTAAAGAAAGGATCGTGGTAATATGTTGGATGATGCACTATATAAAGCATTAATTAAAGATATTTCGCACTACATTAAAAGTGAATCAAACATCAACTTTATCACGAAAGCCTATGAGGTTGCTAAAACAAAACACTTAGGTCAAATGCGTAAAAGTGGTGAACCATATATTACACACCCTACTGCGGTTGCACGTATTTTGGCTGAACTTGAAGCAGGCCCTCAAACACTAGTTGCTGCGCTTTTACATGATACTGTAGAAGATACAGATTACACATTGGATGATTTGGAAAACGAATTTGGTAAAGATATAGTATTACTGGTAGATGCGGTAACTAAATTAAATAAGTTGAAATTTAAAGATACACAACAGACGGATAACCAACAAAAAATGTTACTTGCTATGGCTAAGGATATCCGCGTTATTTTAATTAAGATTGCAGACCGTTTGCATAATATGCGTACACTAGATTCAATGACACCAGATAGACAATTAGCAATTTCAAAAGAAACTTTAGACATTTATGCACCTATAGCACACCGCTTAGGTCTTTTTAGATGGAAAGCAGAATTAGAAGACAGAGCTTTACGCTATGTGCATCCTGCAATGTATTATAAAGTTTCTAATTTAGTTAAAGCTAAAAAAGAAGAGCGTGAAAGTAATATTGCAAGTGTAATTGATTATATTAAAGAATTATTTCAAGAATCTGAATTAACAAATTTTGAAATCAAAGGACGCATTAAAAATATCTATTCAATTTATAAGAAAATGACAAAAGATAATCGTGATTTTGAGGATATTTATGATCTTTTAGCAGTACGTATTATTGTTGATAAAGTTGAGACATGTTACCAATCTCTTGGTATTATACATGCTCACTTCACACCAATTCCTAAACGCTTTAAGGATTATATTGCAGTTCCAAAGCCTAACCTTTATCAATCAT
>CAZRKJ010000089.1:0-5207 GCA_964600775.1 uncultured Acholeplasma sp. | reverse complement strand
TTTCTAAGTTTCTTTTAATCGTTTGAGTTAAATCTTTTTGAAGTTTTTCTTTAGTTGGTTCATAAACCACTTGAAGATACGGTTTAAACTTTAATCTTGGTTTATAACTCAAGGAATCATTCGCATCTTTTTGTAGTAAGTACTGGTAAACGACCAATATTTCTTGGTCATCTAACACTAAATCTTTTGTTTCCGGATCATTTTTGATCGCATCTTTCATAAAGTCTAGTTTCATACTATTGTGCCTCAAATTCTTGTTTCAACTCTTCTAAATAGTCATCTACCCATTTAGGGTTTTTAGCTTTAGTTGTCTTTTTAGTTGGTTGATTAGATGTCTCATAATTTGATTTATTTAAAACTTCATGATATGCATCTTCTGTTGTACGTATACCTTTTTTAAGCCATGTTTCTAATACTTTTTCTAAATAACTAATATGTGGTAACTCACCTTGTTTAAATTTAAGAATATGCATTAATAAGGCGTTAATAATACCTACTTCTACTTGATTACGTTCAAGCAGTTGCATCACTGTATCTGTATGCATGAGTTGGTAATCTGATTTAGCATATTTTTCTATTACTTGCATTGGTGAAACAGATTTTAAGTAGTTAATTGATGACTCACTACCTTTAAGTTGTTTTGCCTCACTTACAACAGGTAAGACTTTCTTCTTATTTTGGTAATAGGTTTGAGCCTTAAAACTCAAACTACCTAAATCAATATCACCATTTGGTGCAACTGTTTTTGTATAGATATCAACGATTTCATCTAATGAAAATTGATAAACAAAAACTAATTTTTGAATCGTATCAACCGTTTGACGTGCCATTAAAATAGGTTTTTTAACACGGTCTGGTAGCTTTTCAACAAATGCTTCATAATTAATTTGATCTTTAATACGTGCCCCTAAATTACTCTTTTTACCCAAGTAAACATCTGAATCATAAAAATGATTAGAGTCTATAAAATTAAAGACATCATCAAAGTTTTTAGTAACTTCCTTATACCCTGTTAACTCAATTTTTTCCACCTTAAATAAATTTGTTACTTGGTCATATAACTTTTTACCTAGTTCAGTTAATAAAAACTGACCTAATACAGTATCTTGAATAAACCCTCTAGGTGATAATGGAGATTTTAACTGGTAAACTGTATGCTCACCATCTTCAAATGTATTAATTAAGTTAATCGCTTCTAGCTTTTCTTTAGAAGCTTTTAAATCCTCTGCCTTTACATTAAGTAAATCCATTAAAAACTGATGGGTAAATACTTCTGATTGATAGTTTTTTGTATTGAGTAGATGATAAAAGGTATGGTATAAAGAAAATGATAATACACCAATGATTGGTTGATATAAAATGCCTAAGACTTTCCATTCATCACTTGAAAGTGCACATTGACTTATAATATTAAATGTTGATTTAGCTTCCATTTTATTCATACCTTTCTAATAACTGATCAATTGAACGATATAAATCTTCAATTGAGCCATTATTGTTTATAATGTAATCTGCAAGTTTACGTTTCTTTGATAAAGGCATTTGTGCCTTTATACGTAGCATTGCATCCGTTTCTGTTAGGTTGTTACGCTTCATTAAGCGTATCAACTGATTTTTAGCGGTTGTATCAATTAAGATTGATGCATCATAATCTTGATAATTTGATTCAAAAAGTAGTGGTATATCTAAAAATAAAATATGTTCATTACTTGATTGTTTAACTTGTTTTATATGCTCAAACACATATGGGTGTAAAATGTTTTCTAATTTAATTCGTGCTTTTTTATCACTAAATATAATTTTTGCAAGCGCTGCTTTATCTAAAGGTTGTGCTAATTTAAAGGTTTTAGCAATTTTATTTAACACTGCTTCATCTTTATAAAGATCACCTACAATTTGATCAGAATCCACAACAACAAATCCCTTTTTACGTAAATAGTTTGTTGCTGTTGATTTACCGGTTGCAATGCCACCAGTAATTGCAAGTACATGTGATTTTTGACATGTAGGGCATATATATGTACCTCTACCCTTTAGTTGGAATTTAATGATTGTATCACCACAATGTCTGCAGGACTGACCTGTTTTACCATGTACATTTAATTCTTGTTGAAACATACCCTTATGGCCTAGGGATTCAAATGTATCAATTGTGGTACCACCCATTAAAACAGCAGTGTTTAAAACACTAATTGCATACTTTAAAATCGTTTGAGCTTCACTAATTGTAATTAGAAATGCTTTTTTTGCAGGATGAATTTTAGATAAGAATAATATCTCATTAGCATAAATATTACCAATACCACCAATAATGTTTTGATCAAGCAATACTTCTTTAATCGTTTTACGTTTATCTTTTAATCGCTTATAAAAGTCATTAAAATCAATATCTTTAGGGTCCTTAGCAAGCCCTTTTTTACTGTTTAAGTATGAATCCTTATAAGCGATATCAATCAGTTCAAACCGACCAAATTTCCTTGTATCTTCATAACTTAATGTATGACCACTTTTAAGGTTGAAAACAACATGTATATGTTTTCTTAATGGTTCATCCATAAAGAACTTACCTTCCATGCGTAAATGAGAGATTAATACATAATCATCTAATATAAATTTTAAGTACTTTGCTTCACGTTCAATTGAATGGATTTTTTGATTCTTTAATTTTGATTCAAAATCCATGTCATTTGATACAACCGGACGATATAAAACATCAACCGATGTGATGATATCGTTTGCTAGTACAGTATTTAGATTTCTACGGATGGTTTCTACCTCAGGTAGTTCAGGCATGTGGCTATACTCCCCTATTTTAATTCATACCAGTTCTTTCCAATATCACATGATGTCTTTAGACGTACGCCTAAATCATATGCTTTTTCCATAATATCCGGTATAACTTTTTTCATTTCATCTAATTCTTCTGGAACAACTTCAACAATTAACTCATCGTGTACTTGTAAGATGAGCTTGGATCGTTTATTGTTTTCACTTAAATACGTATGTAAATTAATCATTGCAAGCTTTATAATATCTGCTGCTGTACCTTGGATTGGTGCATTTAAACTTGTGCGCTTACCAAACTCACGCAAGTTATATACCTTAGAGCTAAGCTCTGGTATATAACGGCGACGTTTTAATAGTGTTTCAACATAACCATTTGTTTTAGCAAACTCAACAATATTAGTCATGTAGTCTTTAATTTCTGGATATACTTCTAAATAACGCTGAATAAATTGTTCTGCTTCCTTAACTGTTACATTAATATCTTCAGATAAACTCCATGGACCAATACCGTAAATAATACCGAAGTTTACAGCTTTTGCACGACGTCTTTGTTCACTATCTACCACATCCACATGAAAGACTTGTTGTGCAGTAACTGTATGGATGTCGCTGTCATCTGTAAAGGATTGTTTTAGATTTTTAACATCAGCCATTGCTGCGAGTACCCGTAGTTCAATTTGTGAGTAGTCTGCACCTACAAAGTAGTTATCATTATTTGGAATGAATAACTTTCTAATTTGTCTGCCTTCTTCGGTACGAATTGGAATATTTTGTAGATTAGGTTCTAAACTTGATAATCTACCGGTTAAGGTTAATGCTTGATTATATATTGTATGCACCTTTTGGTCTTCAAATATAGCATCTTTAATACCAATTAAATATGTTGAGTATAGTTTTGTTAATTGACGGTATTCCATCACTAGTCTAATGATTGGGTGCTGGTCAATTAACCCATTTAAAACTTCAACATCGGTTGAATACCCGGTTTTTGTTTTCTTACCGTTTGGTAAGCCTAGTGTATCAAATAATACATCACCTAATTGTTTTGGGCTATCGACATTAAAGTCCACACCAGCGTGTTCTAAAATCTCTGATCGTAATTTATCAATGCGCATCGATAATGAATTTATTTGAATATCTAATTCATCTAAATCCACTTTTAAACCACTATATTCCATGTCTGCTAAGACATCAGATAGTGGTAATTCAACATCATTTAATAAACTTAATTGTCCACGTTCTTCTAATACTTCTAATGTATGTTGCATCAGTTTATGAACAATATATGCTTTTTTAGCAATATGTCCTTCATAATCGGATGGTATTAATGGTAGTGCTTTTTTAGCACCTTTACCATAAACTTCTTCATCATATTGAATATCAGTTATTTGAAAGGATTGTGCGATAAAGGTAAAATCTTGTTTACCAATACTAGATTGAATTAGGTATGCAGCAAGTAGCAAATCATATGTCACATTGACAAAGTCTAAATCAAAACGTCTTAAGAAGACCTTACTTCCTTTATAGTGGTATGTATATTTTTTATATTTTGGATTTTTTAAGTATTGCTTGAAAGCATCACTTGCCATAAATGTATCTTTATCGACAAAGTAGTTAATCTTTCCATTACTTAATCCAACACCCCATAAGTCTGCTTTATGGTAATTAAAATCAGAAAACTCAAAGTAAATTGCTAAATCTTGATTAAGTAATGATTTTAATCCGTTTTCCGAATCAATAACTTTGTATTCAAAGGTACTTGGTTCTGATGTAGATTGCGCTTCGGGATTTTTCTTATTATAGGTAATAACTAATTGTTTTAACTCTAAGCGTTTATAAAAATTTATTAACCCATCTTCATCTACAGGTCCTGTTTTTGTATCCTCTAAACCAAATGGCAATGGTACATCACACATAATTGTAGCAAGTTCTTTTGAAAAGATTGCTTGTGCTTTATTGTTTTGAATATTTTCTCCAAGTTTACCTTTAATTGAATCTGCATTTTCTAATATATTTTCAAGTGTGTGATATTCCATCAATAATTTTTTAGCTGTCACATCACCAATACCAGGTATGCCTGGTATGTTATCGGATTTGTCTCCAATTAAAGCTTTATAATCAATAAAACTTTCATGACCAAATCCATAAGTCTCTTTAAGGGTTTCTGGTGTATAAGTTTCCACCACACGCATACCTTTTTTAAGCATATGTACTGTAACACTTTCACTAACTAATTGTAAAAGGTCATAATCTGATGAAAAGACATCTACTTTATATCCTGCATTTTGTGCCATTGTAGCAAGTGTTCCAATAATATCATCCGCCTCATAACCTGCAAATGAAAAATCTTTAATTCCTAAATATTTAATAAGTTCATGGATTAAAGGTATTTGACTACCTAATTCCTCAGGCATTTCTTT
>CAZRKJ010000088.1:0-5248 GCA_964600775.1 uncultured Acholeplasma sp. | reverse complement strand
ATGAAAATTTAATTTGGGGTGCTGGTTATAACTTTATTGCAATACCAATTGCAGCAGGTCTGTTAGCGCCTGTCGGTATTGTCTTATCTCCGGCAATAGGGGGTGTATTGATGTCACTTTCGACTGTAATTGTTGCACTTAATGCACTAAGTTTAAATAAGATTAAAAATTGATTAAAAAATTAAATAAGTACTTAAAGCATTAAAAATATGAGTGTTAGGTATATGACATTTATCACATTATATAATTTATTTAAAGAAATTCTTAAATAAATCTTTTCTTTAAATAGTTATATCTTGAGGTATTTAGATTATTTATCGAAGCATCAAAAATTCATTTGGAAGAAGGACTATGAGGGTGTAATTAGACCTTATATAGGTATTGTATTTGAAATCAACGGATTTAAGTATTACTCACCATTGTCATCATTTAAACCAAACCGTAATGGCCGTACTTTTGAACGTATCGATTTGAAGATCGTTAAAATTAGGTGAAGAGAAGTTGCTTTTTTGCAAATAAACAATATGATCCCTGTTCATGATTCTCTAATTACTTTGGTGGATATTAGTACCTTTGATCAAGCATATCAGGATTTGTTGAATGCAGAACTGGCATATATAAGACCAAAATCAATAGAGATAACTTGGAATGCAAAAAGAGTTTATCATCTCACAACGACATATAAATCGGATTTAGCAAATGAAGTACTTGTTAGTAGATGTTATGATTTTAAATTACTCGAAAACTTGTTAACGCAGTATTTAAACCGATAGATGTAATAGGAGCATACTAAATTAATTATTAATTTGATTTTTTAGGATGCTAAAAATCATACAGGGGTGCTAAAAGGTATCCCTGTAACTGGTTTACCACATATAACACTAAATGGTTTGTTACTAAAGTAAATTCCCATTTACCTTAAGTATCAAACCTTTTTTGTCCAAAAAATCAAAGATGCTACTACACTTAAAATATAAATCAGTTTTTGATTAGGAAGTAATCATTCAAACATTTTATATTGTGTTAAATCGATTTCATCAAATGGTACTTGAGTTTTTCCATCGATGATTTTATATCTTTTGCCGGAAGGACTTGTTAAAACATCTCCTATATTAATATTTGATAACACAGGTAAATAAAAATAGAAGGTATCAAAACCAGTCGGATAGCTTTCAACAGTTAAAATCATATATTTTAATTCTTTATTCATTAATATCCCCTTAATTGAATCATCATCTTGATTGTATACTTAATGCATTTTTATTGCAAACACTATAGTCTAAAAAAATATGCTGGTTCTTAAAATTTATAAAAAAGTATTGTTTACAGTCGTTTTAGTATTGTATAATTAACGTAAATACAAATACTAAGGGGAAGTAAATGAAAAATAAAATATTAACAACTATTACAGTGATACTTACACTTGTATTATCTCTATTAGGGTTTATTTTAGGTGGATTTAATTTAAGTGATACTCAAATAGAAACGCTTAATATACTAATGATTATTTGTGGTATCAGTATGGCTTACTGCTTTATTGTTGGTGAATTATCAGGCAATAACTCACAAATGGATAAACTATGGTCTATATTACCTATAATTTATGCATGGATTGTTGCAGTTAAAGGTAATATGCATCCACGTCTAATTGTTATGGCATTACTAATTACGATATGGGGTGTGAGGTTAACGATAAACTTTGCTAAAAAGGGCGCATACTCAATTAAGTTTTGGGCAGGAGAAGAAGACTATAGATGGATTGTTTTAAGAAAAGATCCTAAATTAAACAAAAAATGGAAATGGGCATTATTTGATTTAATGTTTATTTCAATATTTCAAAATGCTTTAGTACTAGCAATTACATTGCCGCTTCTAGCTGTCATGACATCAACTCAAGCATTTAATGTATTTGATGCAATTGTTGCAGTATTCGTATTAGCATTTATTATTTTAGAGACAATTGCTGATAAACAGCAAATGTCATTTCAAACGACCAAATACAGAATGTTAAAAGATAATAAACAGTTAAAAGATTTGCCTAGTCCTTATAATCTAGGTTTTAACACCCAAGGCTTATGGGGCCGTTCAAGACATCCGAATTACTTTGCAGAACAATCTATTTGGGTAGTTATATATTTGTTTAGTCTAAGTGCTGGTGTAACAAACTATATCCTCTTTAATTGGACACTTTTAGGTTCTATGGTATTAATCATATTGTTTATAGGTAGTTCTTTATTTGCTGAAAAGATATCTTTAAGTAAATATCCTAAATATCAAGACTACATTCATAAAGTTTCTAAATATGTGCCATTAGGCAAATACGAAAATAAATAGAAGTATACATTCCAGTAAGAGGTTAATCGCTGTCATAAACGACTAACATCTTTGTAGAGTGTGGAGTGACAACACTTTTTTCTACATTTTACAGGCTATAAGTACGCTGTGTGCCCTGTTAAAAGTTAATTTAATAATTTATCTTTTCACATGTCCATTCTAAATCTAGCCAACAAAGTATAGCCAGTTCACCAACGTCATCGAAGTGAATATATATGAAATTATGTGCTATTTTATGAAACCTGTATACTTTTTAAACATATCATAATATAATGAAGTATGCATATCAAGGATAATTTAGCTTGATTGGTTAAAGGAGAAATCATCATGGAAGACTTAAGATTATACACAATAAAGGAAATTGCTGGCTTACTTAAAGTGACAGAACGAACAATTTACAACTATATACTAAATGGATCATTAAATGCTATTAAGATTGGAAAAAATTGGAGAATCAAGCATATTGATCTCGCAAGATTTTTAGGAGAAGAACCCCAGTCTAAAGATTAATCACTAACTGCATAGATTTAATGATAAAAATTAGCCAATAAATACAAACCATCTGATAGTTAGCAGATGGTTTTAAATATGTAAAAATTCTAATTAACTTTAGAGGGTTTATGCATGTATTTATTTAATGTATTATTACATGAAAATAATATAAATAGTTTGAATCTATTGTATGTTATAATAAATATATGATATATTATTGAAAATAGAACTAATTTAATGAAATATTTATAAATATAATTATTATTTAAGTTCGTAACAGTATATATTTTGATTTATATTCATATAAGCGTGATTATGCCTTATCGTAGTTTATAGAGGTGATAATTAGCATAATAGTTTTTAGTTTAATATACAACTGAATATGGTGTTTAACTTAATAACTTAAGTGCTAAAAATTTATCTATTGAACTTATATTAGATCATGATGTCTTATAAATGTTTAGAGGATTGTCTAAAAAACATATCAAAAGGGATTTAAAGACTTATCTTATAAAGGAGATAAATATATGTATATTATATTATGGTTATTATTTGGAGCGTTAATTGGTTGGATAGCAAGTATTATTATGAAAGAGAATCACCGTATGGGTATTATTGCTAATATTGTAGTTGGACTTGTTGGTTCAGCATTAGGTATGTGGTTAATGGAAATCTTTGGATTTGGTCCAGTAGATGCATTCACATTTACAGGCATGTTAATTTCAATTGGTGGCGCAGTGGTTTTAATTGCATTATTTAATGCGCTAACTAGGAGTATAAAATGAATCAAGCGCAAACGCAACGTTTTCAGTTGGCTAATTTGTTTTTAGGATTAGCAGCGTTTGTAATGATTTTCTTACCAGCATTAATCTTTAAAGAATCAGAAACATCATTTACCGGAGCAGAAATTTCTTTCGGTAAACAGTTTTCTAGTTTAGGTTCTTTAGCCAGTGGGGAAATTGCATTTAATCCAATTGTGTTATTAGCATTCTCATTAACATTAGTGGGTGCAGTCATACCGCTTTTTATACCACAAGGCTATATGGTATCAACGATAGCATTTATTGTATCTGCAATATTATTAATAATGATGCCTGAATTTACAACGGTTACAGTAACTATTTTAGGTAATGTTAATGAAGTTGATGTTGAATGGACATATGGTGTTGGATTAATACTTGCAGCCATATTTTCAATACTAGGTGCACTCCTAGGTGTATTCAAACTAGCAAAACACGATTAAATGTTTGAAATTATTATTTAAGCTATCATGATAAATTCTGCCAGTAGTGAAAAGACTACTGGTTTTCTTTATAATCTTTGCGCTTAATTAAATTATTCAAGGTCGTTTAAAGAGTTAAGGGATGATTATCGGAGTTTATATAGATTAAGATTTTTAGTTAACAATTTACTATTTAACTATAGTTTAATAAATGTGAGTTGATATGAAAGATAGGGTTCTTTGCTATAATACAAGTATAAACGAGGAAAAATTAAATGAAAAAAATATATGTTGCTATGATGTTCATATTACTTATATATTTAGTAGGGTGCACAAGTACGCTTGATTTATTATATTCTGATAACGAACCAATTGTCATAGAAATGAGAAATGAAGATTTAAAAATACTTCAATTAACTGATATGCACTTAACATTTGGTATAGACTATAACGATCGACAGACATTTAAAGCAATCGAAAACATGGTGTTACATGATGATTGGGATTTGGTTGTTTTTACAGGTGATATGGTTTTAAGTCCACTTGCCGTACCACTTTTTGAGCATTTAGTGCTTCTTATGGAATCATTAGAAGTTCATTGGACATTTGTGCTTGGTAATCATGATAGAGATTACCATAAAGTAGAAGCATTACTTAAAGTCATAGAAGGTACCAAATATTTGAGATTCAAGGTAGGTCCAGAACTTGAAGATGGTGGTGTGGGTAATTTTAAAATAACTTTTACTAAAAATAGTGAACCATTTTATCATTTATACTTTTTAGATACCAAATCAAATACAGATCATCCAGAACGCATAAGTAAGTACGATTATTTAAGTACTGCACAGGTTGCTTGGTATGATGATTATGTACAAGCAGATGATATAGATAATCTAGTCTTTATGCATATACCTTTAATCCAATATCAATTGGTTGATGCTTATGATGGTACCTTTGGTGAACCGGTTCATCCTCAAGGTATAGATACAGGCTTTTTTGATCGTGCAGTTCATCATGGTTTAACTAAAGCTATATTTGTTGGACATGATCATGATAATGATTTTTCATTTATGCTACAAGGTATATTACTGGCTTATGGTAGGTATTCAGGGTATAACGCTTATGGTTTTTTAGAAATTGGCGGCAGAGTTATTCAAATTAGTGCAGATAAAAACTTAAGTACGTATATTTTGGCGTTAA
>CAZRKJ010000087.1:0-5292 GCA_964600775.1 uncultured Acholeplasma sp. | reverse complement strand
CTGTTTGGTTGTCATTAACTTGGTCGGGATAGCCGGCCAATTCCTTGAGTTGACCTAAAGTGAGATGTGACATTTGTGGATAAATAAACATATCGTATTCGATGTTTTCAATTAATCTATAAACATCATTGATTGTATAATTATCAAAGAATGGTTCTATTTCTTTTTTACAAGTAGTTTCTAATGCTTTATATTGAGTTTCAATGACTATATATTTATCATATGCCTCACCGGTTAATTTTTGATTTTGTTTATAAATTAGTGGCATACCGGCAACACCTGAAATTGTTAGGAAAATTGCCAAGACCCAGTACCAAAAAGTATCGAAATCAGAAATTATTTTTTGACCAGTCATTAAGTCATAAAGAAAGAATAAGCCTACAACAGATACTAAGAGACCATAAAGATAACTATTTCTTTGCCTTTCAAGTTCATCATACTTTTTATATGATTTATCATAGGGTTTCTTAAGGTTATTTAATGAATTCAGGTTTTCTTCATAAACTTCTTTATTTACTAAACGCTCATAACGTTCATCGAGGTTAGATGCTATTTGTTGTTTTATTTTTTCGAATTCATCTTTAATTTTTAAGACTGATTTATTAGGTTTAATAAGCATTTTAATTCTCCTTTTATATTTTTTTTGTCATCTAAGTTTTTATATAAAACAAAGTACACGAGTAAAGTTGGTATACCTTCATGCTGCGTGTACTTAATTGATTCTAGGTTATTTAATTGATTGTATCTTTATGGTCATTATATCACTTGATAAAATCAAAAGCATGAAAAGTTATAATTTACAGACTTGATTTCAAATTTAGGTCTATATATGTTACAATATTTATTAATAATAAACGATAAGAATTGGGGAAAATCATGAAGAAAACAATTGGATTAAAATCGAGGCAAACTTTACTTTATTTAATGGTGTTTGTAGCAATTTATTTAGGTAATACAACATATCATGTATTAAATGAGGAAAGTAGTGGGAACCTTTTAGAAATCTATTTTGGGTATGAACGTGGCATACTTTTAGGTATTATTGTGGCTATAACATTGTTAGACCTTACAAAACCAAAAATAATGATTGAAACTGATGCAAAACATATATATCTTAATTATCGATTTCGTAAAGTTCTCATCGCTTTAAGTGAAATTGAGGATATTAATTATTATTTAAGTAAAAGAAGTGTAGGAAAGCATACTGCAAGACGTGTAGCACAAACATATGGAACAATTCGTATCCACACAAAAGACGCTTCACATAGTATTGGATACGTTAGATCATGTGAAGAGACAGTTAACTTATTGAAACAAGAAGTTCGCTTAGCAACATCAAAAGATAGTGATGCATTTGCATTCTAATTGACAATATAAAGTATAAAATTTGTCTATCACTAAAGTGATAGGCATTTTTTTATAGTCAAAAAACCCTTTCGAAAAGGTTTTCGTAAGCAACATTTGGGACTTTTGTGTGATATACTTACCACATAGAAGTCCCAAGGAGGATGGAATGATAAAAAAAGGATTAACACTTGTTTTACTATTAATGCTATTTATTTTAGCAGCATGTGAAACTAAAAATACAGACACGGATATAGAAGATGATGAGATCATTCCCAAAGCAATCAAACATATTTCAGGTTTAGAGGATATTACAATTACTCAAAATGAATACTTTAGTCCATTAAAAGATGTTGTTGTTTTAAATGAAAAAGATGAAAATATACATTATCTATTTGAAGTTACAGGACATGTAGATTATGGGAAGGTTGGTAGTTATGAACTGACCTATGATTTAGTATATGATGTCGATGTTATATCTGAACAAAGAGTGGTCACTGTAGAAGCAGGTACCATTCAAAGGTCAACCAAGGTTAGAAATGAACAAAGAACACCACAAGTGAGTTTACAAGAGGGTTCATATCGTAGTGCTAATGCACCTGAGATTGAACATCCTGTGAACCCACAAAATATTAATCAAGATCTATTACATAAAGCTGTACCATCTAATGGATGGTGGACATCTTTATTGGTTCAAAACTATGGCGGTGGTAATGGTATATATACGAACCCGTTACGTTCATCATTTTCTAATAGTGGGGCTGAAATAACAAACCCTGGTGCAGGTTTTGTTCAGTATTGGAATCCGGCTGGTTTTAATACAATGGCAAACTTCTCATTGGTATTACCTGATTTATACTTGAAAACAAGCACTTTAAATGATGGCTATCAAACAACAGTTGTAGATTACTCTCAAACAGGTGTAAGTGTTGCAATGCGTAACGTAGGGCAAATGCAAGACCACATGGTTTTAACATACACCCAAGGTTCACCTTATGTATTTGCTGAAGTCATGGACCAAACTGTACCCTATATTAATGTAGAGACGCATGGTGCACAAGGTATTGAGTACTACTCACTAGATGGTGTTAAAGTAACTGGTAATCATACAGGTGAAGCATTAATTATTAAACTTATCAACAAGCACATAGGTTATGAAACAAGTAGACCTTCAAATGTTGGTGCAGCAATGTATGGTGACAGATATTTTTTAGTATCAACGATGCCAGATGCGACATTTGCAATAACAAACAATAGAATCAATTTGAACCTCGTAAATAATTTCTTTACTGTCAGTGCAATTCAAAGCTTATCCGAAGCACAATATTATCATGACCATGCCTTTGTTAAAACAATGCACGGTGAAGTGACTTATGTTGTTGATCATGAAACATCCATTGTACATACAACATATCAGAATGCCGTTCAGTATGTTAAAGGTGAAAAAACGACACCTGTTCAATTTTTATTACCACACCACTATGTCAATAGTGATGTGGCATTAACAAGTTATGAATTTGAAACTGTTAGAGGTAAATTAAAATTAATGGAAGGTAGAACCTTTACAACGCAACTAGCATTTAATGGATTACTGCCAGCAATGACTAACCCAACCAACAGTGAGTTTAGTACAACAGCAATGAATAGTTACTTAACTGATTTAAACACCAGAACAGAAATTGATGACACCAGTAACTTCTTAAATGATGAAGGTCCTTACTGGAATAGTAAAGCAATTTACCCGTTAGCACAAGGTATTATTATTGCAGACCAAGTTGGCAATAATGCTTTAAAATTAGAGTTTATAAACAAACTCAAACATTTATTAAGTGATTGGTTCACTTATACGAGTTCAACCGATGAACGTTATCTTTACTATAATGAAAATTGGGGTAGTGTTTATTACTCTAATAATGACTTTAACACCGCAACTGAACTATCTGATCATGCATTTACGCATGGATATTTAGTTTATGCATCAGCAGTGCTTGCAATGTATGAACCATCATTTGTATCAGATTATGGACAAATGGTTGATTTACTTTTAGCAGACTATATGACACCTAAAAAAAATGATTATAAATTTGCTTACCTAAGATCATTTGATGCATGGGCAGGACACACATGGGCGCATGGTTTTGGTACATTTGCAGAGGGTAACAACATTGAATCATCTAGTGAAGCTATTCAGTCTTGGGTTGGCGGTTATTTATGGGCACTTCAAAGTGGTGATGAAATTTTAAGAGATGCAGCTATTTATGGATTTGTTCATGAACTATCGAGTGCAAAAACGTATATGTTTGATTATGAAGATATTGTCTTTAAACCAAACTACAAGCAATATGCATCTGTTGCAGGTATGATCTGGGGTGGTAAATATGATTATGCCACTTGGTTTGGTGCAAACCCAACATTTATTTATGGTATACAGTGGTTACCAAATGGTGAATACATATCTAACTATGCAGTTACAGAAGATGAAAAACAAAAATTAGCAAGTATTTATACAATGTATCTGTCAGCTAAAAATAACACGATTGATACATGGTTTGCAAATATGTGGAGTATTCAAGCTTTGATTGATCCGAGTCTAGCTATTTCACAATTTGATGCAAACAAGATATTAAATGATGATTATCCAAGTGATTTGTCACAAACCTACTATCTCATTCATGGACTTGAAACCTTTGGTACCAGAACAAACAGCTATGTCATGGAAGTACATAAACATGTAACATCATCTATATATCAAAAAGGTAACAATATATATGCATTGGTTTGGAATCCTTCTGGTTCTACTCAAACAATTCGTTTCAATTCGACAAGTGAAGCAGTTACTAAAACAGTAGCGCCAAATAGTTTTACATCAATTAAACTGAACTAATTTGAATCCTGTACGGAAGAAATATCCGTACAGGATTTTTATCTACACTTTAAAGTATAAAATAATTTAAATTGAATTTTTTTACATTAAGTATGATTAAATCAGCGAAAATTTACTAAAATTATCATTCATAGTATTATTTATAAAATTGATATGTTATAATAATTTTGTCAGTGATAACGCTTTCGCAACATAGAGGGATATAAAATAGTGCTTATTATTGATTTCTTATAGTAAAAAACGAAAACGTTTTCTTAAAAGAGGCTAATTTTGATAGAAAAATGCATCTTTTTTATTCAAAAAATAGATTTACTCCGTACATAATGCTTAAGATATGTGTCAATAGTGCAATGACTTGGAGTGAATATATAAAGATTTCATTTTAGATTTACTGCACTATCCATCCTGTTTATCCAATAAATAAAAAAAATAAGGAGATAAAAATGAAAAAAAATATACTTACCCTTGTGTTTGTTGCTTTACTTGCGCTAATTTTAGTTGCTTGTGATCCTACAACTACAGAGGAAGAATCAGATTTAACGAGAATTACCATAACATTTACAGACAATGTAAGTATTGAATATGGTACAACTTTCGATGTTATGGCTGGTGTTACAGCTGTAGGTGATGATGAAGTTGATTATACTGATCAAATTACTTATACATCTGCATCTACAATTTCATCTGCAGGTTTACTAAATACAACAAGTCCTGGTGATGTACTTATTAATTACCGTGTCAGTGTTGATGGTGTAATCGCACAACGTACACGTTCACTACGTGTTGAAGCAGAAGTTATTTTAGAGTGGGTTGGATTTAATATGACTGTTGAACAAGAAGGTTCAGCAGCAACTGTTACCTACTCAAATACACCAGGTACATGGTGGAGCAATAACGTACAATTACCTGTAGTTGATTTTGACGGTACAAAGAACTCTATAGCATTCACATTTACAGGTGTTGCAGGTCATGATTATTTATTTAAAATTGAAGGACCAGGCGGTATCTTTAAAGAAACACCAATTACTGGTGATGGTACAGAACAAGTTCATACATTAGATTTA
>CAZRKJ010000086.1:0-5327 GCA_964600775.1 uncultured Acholeplasma sp. | reverse complement strand
ATGAAGCACAATAAATATAGCAATAATAATCAAAACGATCTGTAGTGATAAAGGAATAAATTCATCCATATTATTTCTCCTTATGTGTGACTGGTATACCCATTAAATAAGCAGAACGTATATTAACGTGAGAGCTAATTGGATTTGTTATGAGTAAGAACAGTAATAAAATAATCAATCGAATAATAAAATCAAGTGAACTTGCAATAAAAGCAACACCTATAATCAAAATAATAGAAGCAACTGTATCAATGGTTGTAGCAGCTAAGATTCTTGAGTATAGATTTTTAAGTCTAAAGATTGCAATCATACCAAAAATAATGAATATCCATGATAAAAATATAAATGCATAAGTTATATAGATCATTTTTCACCACTTCCAGTCATAATAAATTTAGATAACAAGGTCATTGTTAGAAATCCAATAATACCGTATGAAATAGCAATGTCTAATAAAATGACTGAATCAATATAAATTGCATAAACAGTTATAAATAACACAACTTTAGCAGAAATCAAATTAAGCATTAAAATACGGTCCCAAATTTTTGGTCCCTTTAGCATACGTATAAAAGAAGCAAACATTGCTAAAACCAGCATAAAGAGTGTAATCAGTAAGAGTTGATCAAGCATGTTTTTTCTCCTTTGGTTTTAATAATCTTTCAAATCCTTCGTAAATACCTTTTTCTAATTTCTTGATATCAGAACCTGGTTTTGCTAATACAATAACCAATATAGTATTACCACTGACATCAACACTAATTGTTCCTGGTGTCAATGTAATAGAATTTGCAATAATACCAACCTCAACAGGATCAGTTACATCTAATTTGATTCTTACCATGACAGGTTCATACTTTCCAGAAATAACTGCTAGTGTATATGTATAGGTTGCTTTAAATATTGCAATAAACAAAAAAAACACATAGATTAGAAGCCTGTGCAGTTTTATACCTTTATATTTAAAACCAGCATCATCATATAAGACACCTTTGGAAGCCAGTGTTACAATTAAAGCAGTGAGTATACCAAAGAAAATTGTCTCTATCCTAAAGTTCCAGTTAATTAAAAACCAAAAAAATAAAGTGACTAGAAACAACTTAAATCTTTTTCGAATGTATTGCATAAAATCCTCCGAAAATATTCTAATCATATTTTAACATGAAGCAAACTATTTTTCATATTTTTAGTCAAAAAGCATTGAAAAAAATTATAAATTTACGGCAAAAATCAAAAATAGCTTTATTTTATTAAATAATAGCCTAAAGAAATTATCATACGATATAATATTATTAAATAAAAACTATACTACTTGGGGGTATATATGCAAAAATTAAATAACAAGATTAACTTATACAGTTTTACTGTACGTACAATTGGTTCATTAATCCTATATATAGGATTAATTGTAGCAATTGTGATACCCGCTTCATTTTATGAGCATGAAGTTATTAAATTACTAATTATTATAGCACTTGCAATACCAGTTATTTTAGCGCTAATCTTTAATTTTATTTTACCGTGGTTTGTATACAAACTACATGGCTATGAACATAATGAAGATTATGTTGTTATACAAAAAGGTGTTGTATTTAGAAGAAAAGACTATATTCCTATTAAACGTATTCAACATATTGAAAGTTTTCAAGGACCAGTTCAAGCACTTTTTAAAATTCACACCTTAATGATATATACAGCAGGATCAAATGATATGATCGTAGGGATATCATCAGAGGCTGTGGAACCACTTATTCACAGTATTCGCATTAAATTACAATCCTATTTAGACTCAAAAGAGGCTAAGAATGATGCCTCTTAAATATACAATACATAAAAGAAAGTACATCTATGATATACTTACATCTATAATTACTTCAATCATGATGAGTGGTTTTATCATGTCATCATTAATGACTGAAGTAGATGTTGATACATATGAAATTGATGATTTAGGTTTTGCAATTGTTATTATAACTTTCTTCTTATTACTCATTGGCCAGTTAATTTTGTATTGGATGATATTAAAACGTCATATGTTTTCAGATCAAGGGGATTCTTTCTTTATTGAAAAGGGGTTATTCTTTAAAAGAAAAGTAAATATTCCATATAAAAATGTACATTCAGTTAGTTTAAAAAGAAGATTCTTTGATATGATTTTTGGGTTAACCGTACTTGAAATTGATACAGGGACAACGACAACACTTCAATCCGAAGGTAGACTAATTTTAAGTAAGAATTATGCACATCAATTAAAAAATTACTTAGAGGCTAAAAAGCATGATCCAAACTTAATTTTACCATCACCTAAAGATCAGGACGTTGTTGCATTAGATGATACACCACAAAATACTTTAAAGTGGTACAAACTTTTTAAAGTAGGTATATTTCGAGAAGGTATATTACTTTCAGTTTTATTAATGCTTGTCTTTATTGTAGGTATTGGTTCTATAGCAGCTATCTTATCTGAAGATATTATCTTTAGTGAGTATTTTTCAACACTCATAATGATTTATTTAGTCAGTGTTTTTGTAGCATTTATAAGTTCTGGCTTCATTCATGTATTAATCTACTATAAATACAGTTATCAAATAACTAATACCCATGTAACATATGCATATGGTTTGTTTTATAGATATACATTTAAAATACCTATCTATAGAATCAATGCAATCAGATTAAACCAACCATTATTATATAGATTGTTTAAACTGTATCAGATGAACATATCTGTTATTGGTGTTGGTGATTTTAACCCAGATAACAATAAGGGTGCTGAAAGTAAATCCATTCTATTAATGGCTGGTATTGATGAGGTTCAAACAGTACTAAAAGCATTAAATCATAAATGCACAGATAAAGTAGATGAGGTTGTACCAAACAAATTTAAAAGATTAAACTTTATAATTTTACCAATGACTGTACTTATTGTTTTAAATGTTTTGCCTTATATATTCATTTATAGTATGTTTGAAGCAATTGCATTTATTATCCTGCCTATTCAAGTACTTTTATTGGTATTAGCCTTTATAGGTTGTTATCTTAAGATGATACAACAAAAAGTTGATATCATAGGCCATACATATATATTCAATAAAGGTGCATTTACAAAAAGACAAATTTTTGTCAAGAAAAATAAGATTCAAATAGCTAGCTATCGACAAAATCCTATATTGTTATTGGAAGATATGGGGCATATTTACTTTAAATATAAAGACTTACAAGGACACGTATGGATTAAAAATCAAGTGTATAATGATTTTGATAAAATAATTAAAGGACTAAAAAATGAAAAACAATAAAATGAATATATTCGTATTTCTAGTGTTTTTTATTGTGCTTGTATTTTTGATCGTGGCGCAAGTTGATTTTGTTTTAGGTGGTGTAATGAAAAATTATTTGATACCTACAATTATAATTTCTATAATATGTTATATAGTTGTATTTGGTTTAGAAGTTTATCAAAGGTTAAGTATATATAAAGCGCTTAAT
The DNA here is from genome assembly GCA_964600775.1 of uncultured Acholeplasma sp. Lineage (GTDB taxonomy): Bacteria > Bacillota_I > Bacilli_A > Acholeplasmatales > Acholeplasmataceae > Acholeplasma. Next base: position 1,838 of record CAZRKJ010000086.1, on the reverse strand, counting down.
AGACTTTTAGTTATTGGCATTGCTGTAATAAATCTAATCCTATTTGCTATAGTAATAACACTCTTACCGATCTTAATTCATTACAATCTACCAACAAACTTAATTACTGCAATACATTCAACTGCCATATCAGTTTATGCAGTTATATCAGGTTTTAGTGTAATTATTTTAAATAAATATTATCCTAAAATCTAAATGCATCATGATAAAAGAAAAACCCAGTAGAAACCAAATAAAATTGGTAACCTACTGGGTTTTATTATAAATCATCTCTAATTAACCATTAAAAGCTCTAAATATAATATAAATAATATACACCACATAAAGTAAGACTAATATGGATCCTTCTTTTTTATTGATAACACTTTTTGAAATAGCAAATATAACTGCGACTACTACAATACCAAATAATAACCAAAGATCAATAATCACATCTGCATTGATTCCTAGTGGTGTAACCAAACCAGATAAACCGACAATAAATAATACATTAAATATATTAGAACCTACTAAATTGCCAAATGCAATTTCGTTTTCACCTTTTTTAGCAGCAACAACACTGGTAACCATTTCAGGAAGTGATGTACCTACTGCAACAACAGTTAAACCAACTAAAGTAATTGCTTTTGTCTCAGTCATAGAAAATATGGAAACTAAGACATTTGTTGCTAAACTACTTGCACCTTCTGTAACCATATACCCACCAAGTGTTACGCCTGCAAGGCCAAGTACTAAGAGTAAAATAGCTTTTTTTGGATTGAGTAATGGTATAGATTCAACAGCTTCAGTTTGTTGTCCAGATTTAATCATTACTACAATATAAACCACAAAAGCAAAGAGTAGAATCAGTGCTTCCCACCATACAATCATTGTAGTTGATTGAAACCATACAGAAAACACTAAAATCAGTACTGTAGAAATTATTAACAAAGGAAACTCTTTAGTTCGCATGGATTTTGAAGCTCGAACGGGTTGAACTATAGCCGTTAAACCTAAAATGAGTGCGATATTGGCAATATTTGAACCAACAACATTACCCATTGCAATATCAGCTGTCGCCCCTGGTGCTACAGTTAGTGATGCTACAAAACTTACAGCTAGCTCAGGTAATGATGTTCCAAAAGCAACCAGTGTTAAACCAATTACTAGTGGAGATACATTAAATTTTCTAGCAATAGATGCAGATGATGAAACAAAGAAGTCAGCACCCTTAACAAGTAGTACAAAGCCTACCAATAATAATATAATACTTAATACATATTCCATGTTTTTTATCCTTTCATAAAAAAAATCAAGAATAAATAAATTCTTGAAGGTCTTGTTACAAGCAAAAGCTTGAAATCAACCGGGCTTTAGGCCGTACTGACGATTGATTATTGGGAAACTACTCCCCTTCTTTAAAGCATTGTAACACAGCTAAATCATTATTACAACAAAATTGGTTTAAAAAAAACTATGGACATAATTATAGTAAATAAAGTAATAAAATTTTTGTATGATAAAATGAATTTAGAAATATAAGTCGATTGTGAGGATAACATATGAAGTATAAAAAATATATAGGGAATTCATTAATCAGTGAACTTGGATTTGGTGGATGGCCACTTGGTAATACATCAAGAGGTGAACGGATGAGCGATGAAGCTGGTGTTGATTTGGTTCTAAACGCCATAAACTTAGGAATTAATTTTTTTGATACTGCTCCAAATTATGCATCTGGACAAAGCGAAATAATTATAGGCAAAGCTATAAAAGATATACGTAATCAAGTTGTTATTAACACAAAATTTGGACATCATGTGAATGATATACAAGATTTTGAAATTCAATTAATTAAA
>CAZRKJ010000085.1:0-5368 GCA_964600775.1 uncultured Acholeplasma sp. | reverse complement strand
GTGCAACCACTGTATCTGCTACAATCTTAATTGCTGATATGGTTGGGATTAAAGTTTTTGCTACCGGTGGTATTGGTGGGGTTCATAAAAATGCACAACAATCTTTTGATATTTCAAGAGATTTAGAGGAATTAGCAGATAAGCAAGTAGCTGTTGTATCTGCAGGTGCAAAGGCTATATTAGATTTAGAACTAACACTTGAGTATTTAGAGACTAAAGGTGTTGAAGTTATCGGCTATCAAACCAGCGAATTTCCAGCTTTTTTTTCAAATGTATCTGGTTTATCTGTAACATACCAACTTGATGAACCAAAACAAATAGCTGAACTTATGCTAGCTAAATGGAGTTTAGGTCTATCCGGTGGGGTTTTAGTTGCTAATCCAATTCCTAAAACATTTGCTATAGACAAACCTTTGGTAGATTTAGCCATTTCTGCTGCTATCGAATCAGCACATAACAATCACATTATTGGTAAAGAGCTTACACCATATCTGTTAAAAACATTACAGAACAATAAGGATATCGATTCACTTGAAGCAAATATTGGTTTGATTTATAACAATGCTAAAGTTGCTGCATTAATTGCAGTTGAGTTTGCAAAACTTTAGATTGCTAAATCATTCGTATTATGATAAAATAATCTTTGAAGAAGGGGAGTAGTTCCCAAAAATTAATCGTCAATACGGCTTATGCCCGGTTAATTTTCAAGTCTGACTTGTAAACGAGACCTTCAAGACCAGCTTTTTGGTTTTGATGGTCTTTATTTATATGGAAAGGAAAACAAATGAAAGAAAAAACCGTTTATCAAATGACTCGTAATGAAGTGTTTAATCAGTTTGACACTTCAATTACTGGTTTATCCTCTCTAGAGGCAAAAAAAAGATTAGAGGCTAATGGACCAAATCAGTTAGCAGAAGGCAAAAAACGTAGTATATGGTCAAGAATTCTAGAGCAGTTCAAGGATTTCATGGTTGTTGTTTTGATCATAGCTGCATTTATTGCATTTGCTGGCGCTATTATTCAAGATAAACCAGAGGAACTCACTGAAGGTTTATTGATTATTGCAATTGTTGTAATTAATGCGATCTTAGGTGTTGTTCAAGAATCTAAAGCTGAACAGGCACTTGAATCCATAAAGAAAATGTCTAATCCACATACAACCGTCTTACGTGATGGTAAAGAACTTGTGGTTGACGTTAGCCATGTAGTCGTAGGTGATATAGTAGTCCTACATGCAGGAGACTATATACCAGCAGATATTCGTGTTATTGAATCTATTAATTTAAAAACAGATGAGTCTGCATTAACTGGTGAACCAATTCCAGTTGAAAAACAAGTAGAAAAAATAACAAGTGACGAAGTCGCACTTGGAGATCGTTTTAATTGTGGCTACATGAGTACAGTAGTAACCTATGGTCGTGGTCTTGCTGTTGTAACAGCAACAGGTATGGATACTGAAATCGGTAAAATTGCTACAATGTTATCAAATACAGAAACAGAATTAACACCACTTCAGAAAGCTGTTAGTAAACTTGGTAAGACACTTGCTATTATCGCATTATTTGTTGTTACAGTTATATTTGTCATTCAAATTTTACGTGGTTGGTTTACAGTTGGATTTTCTAATATTTTATGGATTGAAATTTTTATGTCTTCAATAGCACTTGCTGTTGCTGCTATACCAGAGGGATTACCTGCTATTATTACTATTGTATTAGCCATTGGTATGCAAAACCTTGTTAAACAGCGCGCTATCATGCGTACATTACCAGCTGTTGAAACATTAGGTTCAACATCAATTATTTGTTCTGATAAGACCGGTACTTTAACACAAAACGTAATGACTATAACAGAGACTTACCTTTATGGCCAAACGCATAGTGTAATCAATATTAAAAATCCAAACAAAGAATTAAAAATGCTTATAGACTATGGTGTCTTGTGTAATGATACAAAGGTCCAAATAACAAGTGATAATCGATTTACTAAAACAGGTGATCCAACTGAAATTGCTTTAACTGATTTAGCAATTCAAACAGGTTATAATCCAATAAGTATTTTAGATCAATATCCTAGAGTACACGAATTACCGTTTGATTCAGAACGTAAATTAATGACAACAATCCATAAAGTAGATAATCAATACATTTCGATTACTAAAGGTGCCCCAGATGTTTTATTCACTAAATCTTCTAAGCTTAATCAAAATGGCGAAATTATGCCCTTTGATGATGACATTGTAAAAACATTTATTAAACAAAACCAAGATTTTGCTGATCAAGCACTACGTGTGCTTGCTATTGCATATAAAGTTTATGACCAATTACCTGAAGTTCTTGAATACGAACAAAATGAACTTGAACAAGATTTAATACTTCTTGGCCTAGTCGGTATGATTGACCCTGCAAGACCTGAAGTAAAAGATGCTATCATTGAAACTAAAAATGCAGGTATTACAACCATTATGATTACAGGTGACCATAAAAACACTGCAGTTGCGATTGCTAAGGAATTAGGTATCTTAGGCGATGGTCATTTAGCTATTACAGGTAAAGAACTTGATCACATGGATGATGCTGAGTTTAATGAAAAATTACAGCACATACGCGTCTATGCACGTGTTTCACCAGAAAATAAAGTTCGTATTGTCACTGCATGGAAAGCAACTGGTAAAATTGTTGCAATGACAGGTGATGGTGTAAATGATGCACCTAGTATAAAACGTGCAGATATTGGTATTGCCATGGGTATTACTGGTACTGAGGTTGCAAAAGGTGCTGCTGACATGATATTAACAGATGATAACTTTGCAACAATTGTATCTGCTGTAAAAGAAGGTAGAACTATCTTATCTAATATCAAAAAAGCAATACACTTCTTGCTATCTTGTAACATCGGTGAAATTATCACAATCTTTTTAGGTGTTACACTCGGTATATTATTATTTCCAAATGAACCCCAACTACAAATTTTAACTGCTGCACAAATTCTTTGGGTAAATTTAGTAACAGACTCATTTATGGCGATTGCATTAGGTTTAGAACCTAAAGAACCAGATGTTATGAACCAACCACCTAGAGATACATCCAAAGGATTATTTGCAGATGGTTTAGGTAAAAGGATTGCTTGGCAAGGGATTATGATTGGTATTATTACATTCCTAGCCTTTTATATCGGATACTTAATTGGTGATGAAGGAAACAAACTAAAACATGCACAAACAATTGGTTTCATGGTACTAGCAATATCACAGTTATTCCATGCATTTAACGTTCGTAGTGAAAAGCACTCAACATTTAAACTAAGACCAAATAAATACTTAATCATAGCATTTTTTGGATGCTTAATACTTCAACTTACCACTGTATTTGTACCATTTATTGCAAATAATATCTTTGGTGTTGATGATGTCTTACACTGGCAATTAATAGATTGGCTTGTTGTTATCACATTATCAGCATTACCGTTATTCATTGTTGAACTTGTAAAACTAATACAAAATAAATTACCTAAAAAAGTCGTATAATACATAAGGTTGTCAGCTATCTGACAACCTTTTTATTTATAAATATCGTATAATGATTGTATGGAAAAATTAATTAAGGCGTATCCAAACGTTAAATGGATTGGCCATCGAGGTTTAGCATCAAAAATATTAGAAAATACCAATGAAAGTTTTTTAGCGGCAGCTAGATTACCTTTTTTTGGTATAGAAACAGATATTCACTTTACACTTGATCATATTGCAGTCACTCATCATGATGATAATTTAAAGAGGTTATCTAATTATGACTATATTATAAATAAAACACCACATCATGTACTTGAAACTGTTAAACTAAAATCAAAATATCATATACCTTTATTCTCAGAATATTTAAAAATATGTAAACTTTATAAGAAGTTTGCGGTCATTGAACTAAAAGCTTCATTTGATACCAAACAAATTAGACAAATCATAGATCAAATTAATGAATTAAGTTATTTAGATCAAGTTATAATCATTTCCTTTATACCAAGTAATTTAGTGCATTTAAGAAAGTTATATCCAAATATCAAACTTCAATTTCTAACTGATAAGTTTAATAATGAAATCATAAATCTTGCCGCAATGTACAGATTTGATTTATCACTACATCATAGTATTGTTACAAAACCTATAGTAGATACCATTCATAAGTTAAACTTAGAAATTGGTGTTTGGACTGTAAATTCACTTCCAAAGGCTATTGAACTCATTCATATGGGCATTGACTATATCACAACTGATGGCATTGAATAAATAACAAAAACCACCTTTTAAGGTGGTTTTATTGCATTTAGATTGGTGCATAAGCCATGTTCTGTAAAGAATTTCTTCTTTTGTGACTATTAATCTCAAGATCAATCTTGCAAGATTTTATATTGCTACAAATCTTGTGCCCCTACCAAATTTGGGTTGCTAGCTTGAGGGGTTTACCGCGTTTCATCCTACTTATTTCTAAATAGACTCGTTTCTGTGGCACGTTTAATTTAAGATATGGCGTAGTTTAAACCTTAGCCAAGTCTAATTTGCCGTTATGTCTTTATAACATACCTAAGGTTATTATTTCCCTTAGCACAAACACTACATACCATTGAGGTATGTGCTAGCATGGACTTTCCTAACAAAGCATAAAACTTTGCTCAGTCACCTTCCCAATCCTATAATGCATAGTAATTTTATATGCTTTTAAGACATTTGTCAAATAAATACTTAATTTACTATAATTTCTCTGGTTTCTTAATAAAGAACCATAGTAATGATGACAAGAATGTTGAAACAAATCCAACAGCAGCAAATCCAGCAAATATGAGGTAACCAAGTGCAGCCCAACCATCAGATGAATTTACTGTAATTCCAATTAAAAACAGTATTAAACCCGCAACTAAAAAAATACCTGGTATGACAAACACCATCCATTTATTTTTAGCACCAATGACACCACTAATGAAAAAATTCACAAACCCTACAATTAATACAATTGGTAAAACATTTAATAGTTGATTTAACGGATCCATTTTTCATATCCCCTTATAAGATTATTTTCTATATTATACAATATTTTGTTCAACTTTTTTAAATCTGTGTTTCTTAAAAATGAAAAACCAGCTAAAATTTTAGCTGGTTTTAATAGTTATTAATTATTGTGCATCTTTTCTAGATAAGTCTACACGCCCGCGATCATCAATCTTAACAACTTTAACTAAGATTTGATCACCAACTTTAACTTTACCTTCTAAACTCTCAGTTCTTTCTTTAGCCCACTTAGAAATATGAACTAAACCTTCAGTACCTGGGAATATTTCTGCAAATACACCTTGGATTTTCTTACCATCTTTATCCATT
>CAZRKJ010000084.1:0-5414 GCA_964600775.1 uncultured Acholeplasma sp. | reverse complement strand
GAAGATGAAAAACCATGGTTCTCAAAAAAGTATATTACAATTGATAAAGGTTTGGAGCTTTTAATGGCAAACCATTATTTATCAAAAGATGTTGTGGATGCTTTTATGAAACATCCAATAGTACAAAAAGGACTTGAGGTATTAGAATGGAAAAAAATATAATGTGGTGGAAAAATGTATTAGTTTATCAAATCTATCCATTATCGTTTAAAGATTCTAATCAAGATGGTATTGGTGATATTCCGGGCATTATATCTAAATTACCTTATCTAAAAGACTTTGGTGTAGATGTGATTTGGTTATCACCTGTATATGAATCACCTATGGACGATAATGGTTATGATATTAGTAATTATCAAGCAATCAATCCTATCTTTGGTCGTAATGAAGATATAGATGAACTTATTAATCAAGTTCATAAAGCAGGCATGAAAATTATTATGGATCTGGTTGTAAATCATACATCAGATCAGCACCACTGGTTTTTAGAAAGTAAGAAGTCCATGGACTCTAAATACCGTGATTACTATATTTGGAAAAGTAAACCAGAACCAGCAATCACATCAATATTTTCTGGACCAGCTTGGACTTATGATGAGGCAACAAATCAGTACTATTTTCATTTATTTTCTAAACGACAACCCGACCTAAATTGGCAAAACAAAAACCTAAGATTTGAGATTTATCAAATGATGAATTATTGGTTAGATAAAGGAATTGATGGATTTAGAATGGATGTTATTGAATTAATCGGAAAAGACGTTCATAAAGGCATTTTAGCAGATGGACCACACCTTGAAACCTATTTAAATGAGATGTATGAAAATTGTTTTAAAGGTAGAGACTTAATTAATGTTGGCGAAATGGGTGGCATTAGTGTAGAACGTGCAAAAGAACTAACAAGTAATCCAAAACTAGGTCTACATATGACCTTCCAGTTTTCTCATTTAGGTATTGATGAAGTACCTGGATTGGGTAAGTGGGCATTAAAGCCATATGAGCCATATAGATTAAAAGAAATTTTAATACAGAATAATCACATATTTGAAGATGGTGGATGGAATGCTCTATTTTTATCAAACCATGACCAAGTTAGACAAGTATCTAGATTTGGTTCATTAAAATACCGAACCAAATCTGCTCAAATGTTGTCTACAATGCTTTATTTACAACGTGGGACACCATATCTATATATGGGTGAAGAGCTTGGTATGACGGGTATCAAGTTTAATGAAATGAATGATTATAAAGATATTGAAACAATCAATTATTATAAAGATGCTAAAACTAAGGGTATCAAGCATGAGGATATTATGGAATCTATTCATCATAAAAGTAGAGATAATAGCCGTACACCATTTCAGTGGAGCGATGAACCCTATGCAGGATTTAGTACTGTAAAACCTTGGTTGGCTGTCAATCCAAATTATAAAGAGCTTAATTTAGAAAATGAATTAAAAGATGAACAAAGTGTATATCACTATACTAAGAAACTATTTCAAATTAGAAAAGCTTATGATGTGTTTGTTAATGGGGCATTTATACCCATTGATGAAACATCAAAGCATACATTTATATATTTAAGAAGTAATGGGCAACACGAGATACTTGTAGTTACAAACATGACAGATAAATATGTTACATGTGATTTGGGTCAATTTAATAGTTTTAAAGTTTTACTAGAAAATGAAGAGACCATACTTTCTAAAGAAACCAAACTTAAACCATATCATGCAGCAATATTTATAAAGGAGCTTACTTATGACAATTAAAGATGTAGCAAAACGTGCAGGGGTATCAATTTCAACAGCAAGCTATGCTTTAAATAATCGACCAAATGTTCATCCAAAGACGCGTGAAAAAGTGTTACAGGCAGCTGAAGATTTAAATTATTATCCAAATGCACATGCAAGAAACTTAAAGACAAAGAAGACAGATAATATCGGCGTCTTTATTTATGGTTTTAGTGGACCGATCTTTTCAGACTTACTGGAAGGTATTAATTTAGAACTGCGTAAAAGAAATTTTAATATTGTTGTATCTAGTGGAGAATCCTCAAGTGTGATGTTAAGAGAACGTAGTGTCGATGCAGCAGTCATATTTGACAACAATATTTCTGATGAAGAGATTAGACGTTTTGCAGATAGACAGCCGATTGTTATTTTAGACCGATATTTGGAAGGTGAAAACATTTACCACTCAATGATTGAAAATGAACAATTGGTGTTTGACTTTACAAAAGAACTGATCACTAAAAAAGGATATATAAAGATTGGGTATCTATCAGGACCTGAGGATTCATTTAATAATTTAGAACGCTATAAAGGCTTTAAAAAGGCATTAGAAAGTAACCATATAACCACACATAAATATTTAAAAGGTGATTTTACAATTGATTCAGGCTATCAACAAGGTATTTTAATGTGTGAAGCAAAAGAGTTACCTGAGTTTGTGTATTGTGCCAATGATGAGCTTGCAGTAGGGTTATTAAAGGCTTTTAATGAACGCGGCATCATTGTACCAAATCAAGTAGCAGTTGCCGGATTTGACGGTATTCAATTATCTGAATACACAAACCCTAAATTAACAACGATTGCTATTGACCATTTTGAATGGGGCCGACAAATTGCTGGTTTCTTAACAAGATTGCTAAGTAACATTAACGTATACCCACTTAGAAACCCAGATGCTAAAGTATTACTGAAAGAGAGTATATAAAAATGGATTTAAATGCACTACTTCAAACTTTATCTATAGAAGAGAAAATAGGACAACTTGTGATGATTGCACCATTCTTCTTTATTAAAGGTAGTGATCAAGATATTGCTGGTCCTTTAAGTTATCTTGGATTAACCCAAGATCAAATCTATCAAACCGGTAGTGTGCTAGGCATTGGTAATGCTGATGAAATGATCCGTGTTCAAGAAAAGTACCTAGAAAAAAGTAGACATAAAATACCTTTAATATTTATGGCGGATATTATTCATGGTTATGAAACAATATTCCCGGTACCACTTGCATTAGCATCAAGCTTTAATGACGACATACTTTATAGTGTTGCTCGTACCTCAGCAATAGAAGCATCAACTGCAGGTATTCACGTAACATTTGCACCAATGGTTGATTTGGTTAGAGACCCAAGATGGGGTAGAGTTGTTGAATCATTTGGTGAAGATCCATACATGGCACAGCGTTTTGCTAGCATACAAGTCAAGGGTTATCAGAATAATGATATTAGTCAAGATGGTAACATCGGTTCATGTGTAAAGCACTTTGCAGCTTATGGGCTAGCAGAAGCTGGAAAGGATTACAATACCGTAGATTTATCTAGATTAAACCTACATCAAAACTACCTTAGAGGATTTAAAGGGGCAATTGATGCAGGTGCGAAACTGGTGATGACTGCCTTTAATATCTTTGAAGGTATACCAGCAACCATCAACAAATATTTATTAAAAGATGTTTTAAGAGGAGATTTAAATTTTAATGGTGTAGTGATTAGTGATTATGCAAGTTTAAAAGAAACTATTACACACGGTATTGCAGCAGATAGTTATGATGCAGCAATACGTGGTATCAAAGCAGGGTTAAATATTGAAATGGCAACAGCACAATACATGAAGCATTTAAAAGATGCGGTAGCTTTAGGTGATATCACAATGGATGCCATTGATGCAATGGTTATGGATGTTTTAAAACTTAAAAAAGATGCTGGTTTATTTGATAATCCATTTAAAGGTGCAAGTAAACTACAAGAACAAACAATCGTACGCTCTAAAGCACACTTAAGTGAAGCTTTAAAAGCTGCAGAAGAGTCGATTGTTATGTTAAAGAATGACAATGTATTTCCGATAAAAAAATCATCTAAAATCGCTTTAATTGGACGTTATGCAAATAGACAAGAACTTAACGGACCTTGGAGTTGGCATGGATCAAAACATACTAATCAAACATTATATGAAGTTCTAAGTAAAGATATGAACCTTCACTATATGTGTGATAGTGAAATAATAGATTTTGATAAATTAAATGAAGCAGATATTATTTTAATAGCTGCTGGTGAAAATGAGCGTGACTCTGGAGAGGCACACGCAAAAGCAAACATTAAACTACCTTACGGACAAGAAACATGGATTCAAAACATCAGAAAACATACAACTAAAAAAATCGGACTCTTACTCTTTAATGGTAGACCACTAGATTTAACAGATGTCGTTAACAATGTAGATGGTATACTTGAATGTTTCTTCCCAGGTTCAATGGGTGCACAAGCAATTTCAAATATTTTACTAGGCAAGACAAACCCTTCAGGTAAACTAACAATGAGTTTTCCAAGAGCGGTTGGACAAATTCCTGTATACTACAATCATTTGAATACTGGTAGACCATATGATCCAAATGGTGAATACACATCCTTTTACCTAGATTTAGACCACACGCCATTATTTAGTTTTGGCTATGGTCTAAGCTATTCAAAGTTTATGTACAACAAACCAACAATCTCTAAAGATGTTATGAAAATAGATGAAACAATCAAACTATCCATAGACGTTACAAATACATCTAATGTAGATGGTAAAGAAATTGTTCAACTATATTTAAGAGATCATGTTGCTGAAGTATCTAGACCAGTTAAAGAGTTAATTAATTTTAAAAAGGTTATGATTCCTGCAAATGAAACAGTTAAGATTACATTTGAAATCAATCAAAAGGATTTAAGATATATCGGACCAGACTTAAAATCAACCATTGATTCAGGTACATTTAGCTTAATGGTTGGACCAAACTCAAATGATTTACAAACCATAACATTTAAACTAAAAATAGGAGGTGACGTATGAAAATATCATCAAAACTCAAGAAACTAACAATTAAACAAGACATATTATCATTTGATCTATTAGAGTCAGGAGATATTTATAGAATCTATTATAACGATTACCAAATTAACTTACTTAATGGTAATTTATTAGATGGTCAGACAGCTAACATCTATTTAAGAATTAAAGATCAAAAGCCATACCAATACTATCCAATGATTGGTATTAAGGCTAAAACATCATTTAAGGTCATTGATAATAAAGTCATTTACCAAGGTGTTGTCTTAAATACAAAATACCAAATTACATTAACTGTATTAATGAATCGTTGGTATTATGATGTTTTAATAGATCAGTCAACAGACTTTAAAATTTTTGATATTGTTTATGGCCAAGATGTTGGTATTGCACATACAGGCAGCATATTATCTAGTGAAGCATATACTGCACAATATATTGACCACTCAGTTTATGAAGGTAATCATGGTTATGTCATCCAAAGTAGACAAAACCAAGGTGCACCACAATTTCTACAACTAGGTGCTTTAGATCAAGTAGATAGGTTTGCAACCGATGGGTTCCAAGTTTTTGATA
>CAZRKJ010000083.1:0-5416 GCA_964600775.1 uncultured Acholeplasma sp. | reverse complement strand
TGCAGCAATAGACCCACCAAAGGTTGTAACAGCAAGCCTTAATTCATCAATAAATATAACCGATGTAACAAAGTTTGTATTAATACCTGAAATCAACCAAAGGTCAATAAAGGCATATAAATAATTAAATGTTTCATATATTGCAAGTGGTAAAGAAAGTATTAAAATGGTATGCCATAAGTTACCTTCAATAATTCTTTTTCGTCTATTCGCATCTTGTTTGTTTAATAATTGCATGTCTTGCCTTCTTTATGGCGTTATAAAAGTTGCAGTAATTTCTTACCACAACTTCTATAACATCATTCTATATTTATTTTAAAATGAGCATATTATCTTCTATTTCCCATAAGTCACTACTTAAGAAATTAGATAGATTTGTTTCAAACCAGGCACTGTCTAGTTCACTTATAACAACAAAGCCTGTTTGAGTATTTTGTCCTTTAGTTGCTGAAGTAAAGTTTGTAGACTCAACAACATAGTAATTAGATACAACAACTTTTCCAGCATCCGCATTACCTACAACATACCCATAATACTCTGAGAATATACCATTTGGATCTGTTTGGAACTCAAAGGATACATCCGCTAAGATATTATTTGCCACAACACTTGTAGTTGTGTTATCTTCTTTACCTATTAAGATACCTAAATTATGACGTCCTACAATATTAACATCTAATAAGACGATTCTATTAAACTCTGCATAAGAACGTACACGTCCGATAACTGCGCCAATCATATCTGATTGTGCATGGCTAATATCTAAGCCTTCTACATAAACATCACTCATATATAGTTTCGTATTTGGTTCAATACCACCAATTAACCCACCAGTATATTTCGCAGCTAGTACAGTTGCAGTGATATCTACATTAAGTATGCGGATATTACTGTAGTATGCTTCACCCGTTCTAACACGTCCAAGTAATGCGCCTGCATAATTTTTAACTGTTGTAATACTTGAATTTTGAATTGTAATATTATCAAAGAAAGCACGACCATAGACGTAAGTTGCTAAGATACCTGCATCATCACTAGGTTTTGTTTCTACCATGACGTTTGGATCTTCTGATGATGGTTGGAATAATGAATTCACTGAGAAGTGAATGTTATCTAGTGTAAGGTTCTTAATCATACCACCATTAACGGTCATAAATAATCCACCACGTAAACTTGTAGATGAGTAATTTCTTAATGTATAACCATTACCATCAAATACACCACCAAAGACGTTTGCTGTAGATAACTGGTCTAAACGTCCTGTTGATATATCAATATCATTCATTAAGATGTAATACTTACCAATTGAATCAAATGCTGTAATCATTGCATTTAACTGATTAACCGTTCTAATTTCAACAATAACTTCATTAATAATATCTAATTTTACAAGTTCTGATATCAAGCCATCACGTTCTGTATACATGTAGACATAGTTTTGTCTAGATGTATTTAAACCTTGTAATGTTTGATTCACACGTGTAATTTCAAATGATTGTAAATGCTCTGATGCTTGTACATCTTCTATACTTAAATTATCACTATCACTAAATAGATAATAGAGTGTGCCAGAATCTTTATAGACACTAAACGATAAATCAATTGTTGCGTTAAATTCTCTAGTTGCACTAGATCTATAGATTTCATTTGCATTATTTGGATCATATACTAATACATTTTGAACCCAAACGAACGTATCCCAATCATTATGTGTATTCGTGAATGTATAAATAACTTCATATTCACCTTCTACTGCAGTATTTAAATTAGAAGTATCTACATCTAATGTATAATCAGTATTTAAAATATATTGAGGTCCACCTTTATAGAAGTTTGTTACCCTTGGATTAGATGCAACAAAACTTTGGTTTAATTCTACTAATGCGTCTTCAATAATAATTGAATCCGGATCAATCTTGTGACCTCTAACTGCTACTGGTGAAATTGGATTTGATAAGATACGGCGAATTTCTAACCAGTTTAAACCTGGGATTTCACCTGGTCCAACATGGTTATCATTAAGTACGCGACCTAAGGATTCCGGTTCAACAAAATAATCTAAATCAGGGTTACCCTTATATTGATATGGTAGTTCTTGATAATTTCTAAAGAAGAATGGAATTCTTGGCATATTGGTGTTACTTTGACGCCATGGCGTTAAAGCATCATCACCGGTTTCACCTTCATTTGAACCACCCTTATAGTATTCAATACCTTTTATTAAAATTGAGTTATCAACTTTATAACGTCCGGTGTATCTTGGATCGGTATTACTATCTTGATGTGTTTTGATTGGTTCATTAACATTTACTAGCTTATTATTTTCAAAGTATATTGCACCTTCCTCAGTAGGCACCATGGCTTGATTTGGTAAGGATTGTCCAGTACCACTAATTAAAGCACGTACACTTTCTAAGGTTGTGTTATCAAGTAAAACATTATAAATATGCATATCACCTTGACGCAGTCTTGGTAGACGGTCTGCTAGATTGATGAACCTTGAATGATGAATGGTTGCAGTAATTGTATCAAAGCCTAAACCCATGGTTGTATTACCAAAGTTAAAGCCTTTTTTCTGCATGGAAGTATATGTTAATATATCTTCAAAACTTAACATTTCACGTAAACGAACATAACGGGAATTTGCAGCATTAAATGCTGGGTTATCCATATAGTTTTCTTCTAAATATTCCATTTGTGCACGCATAAAGTCATTAACTTGGAAGTCTAGGTCTAGATAAGATAATGTAAAGTTTGATGTACCACCTTTCACGTCAACTAAACCATCATAAGATTGATCAAACTTTAAATGGTCTAACCAAACACCATTACTGGTTTCAATTGTAAAATAGTCCCAGTCTTGATCATCATAGTTCGCTGCCATGTCATCATCCCACTCCCAAATACCTGTAAGGTGTAGATTACGAATAACAACATCTCTAGATGTTTTAATTAACGATGTTAAATGAGAAATTTTAGCACCATATTCTGAATAAATCATTAAGCCTTCATTACGGTCTTGAATGATTAATTGTCCTACACCGTTTTCAATTAAAATCGGATGTCGTTGTGGTACATTGGCATTTTGACGATAAAAAGAACCATTGGTATAGAATGAATCAATTTCTGCTTGAGTTTTACCAGCAGCAAGTAATTCACGTACAACATGTTCATAACCCATGTTCAAATCTGCAGTAATTTTAATGATTCGATTACTACGATTAGATAATGCATCTAAAAACTCCAGTGGTGTTGAAACTTCTACGACTTGATCCGCCATTGCAGCACGATTGCTAATGATTAAGGATGCAAATCCATAATCAGAACGGTATGCATTTAAATCAAATATAGCACTATCCACAGGTAATACATCTACAGGGAAACGTCTGGTTCTAAATTCTCCATCGATTGTAACAGTTGCGATCATCTCAACTGTGGTACGTGCATCAGGACGACGAACCTCTCCTTGATTTGTAATAATTGATAATGCACTACTACGCCATAAAATACTTGCCGTAGGATGACTTTCTGAAGTATAGATTAAAGATAAATTTGTACTTGTCTCAGTTACTGGTGTGATTTCTGCAAACACCTCTTCAAATGCTTGTTCATTTACACCGTTATTATCTGTCTCACCACAGGCAATTAATATACCTAGTGTAAGTATCAGTGTAATAACTATTGCAATTTTTTTGAACATGAAAAACCCTCCTGTTTTTATAGGTTGGCTATATTTTATATGAGGTTTACTATAAAGTAAATGTTACAATTGCACATAAAATTATGGGAATGTGTGAACATTGCACATATATAAACTTATAAGTTTTATATATAATAAGAGTATGAGGTGATTCATTTATGTATGAAAAAATAGAAAAATATATAGATTATTTAATTAAAACATCGACCCCTGACAAACCAGCTTGGAATATTGAAGTCAAGCGTCAAGGAAAAGAAAATCGTTGGAATTATATAGATGGTTGTTTTACTGCTTCCCTACTTTCTTTATATCAAGCAACCAACCAAAAAAAGTATCTAGATTTTGTCATTAACTTTGCTAATTACTATGTAAATACTGACGGAACAATTAGGGGGTATGACCCCACACATTATTCAACAGATGATATTAGCCAGTCTAGAATATTGTTTGACTTATATAAAATAACACATGAAGAAAAATACTTAAAAGCAATCTATCACAGTTATAGTCAAATAGAAAATCATCCAAGAACAAATTCAGGTAACTTTTGGCATAAACAAATCTATCATGATCAAATATGGCTAGATGGTTTATACATGATGCAGGTATTTTATACCCGTTTTGAAAATGAATTTAATTTTGAAAAAAATTATGATGACATCATGAATCAGTTTAGAATGGTTAGAAAACTAATGTTCAATGAAAAAGATGGCTTATATTATCATTGTTATGACGAATCTAGAACACTATTTTGGGCTAATAAAGAAACAGGGTTATCTAACCACTACTGGTTACGTGCCATTGGATGGTTGGTTGCAGCTTTTGCTGATGTGGGCACATATATGCATAACCCATCTTACAAAAAAGAATTAAGTTCA
Organism: uncultured Acholeplasma sp.; assembly: GCA_964600775.1. Taxonomy (GTDB): domain Bacteria; phylum Bacillota_I; class Bacilli_A; order Acholeplasmatales; family Acholeplasmataceae; genus Acholeplasma. The sequence continues at coordinate 838 of CAZRKJ010000083.1, read as the reverse complement.
CTTTTAAAAGAGTGCATAGATGGTTTACTAAAGTACCAAGATAGTGAAACTAAAATGTTTTATAATATTGTTGATCAAAAAGACTATAAAGGTAACTACTTAGAAACATCAGGTGGTCTACTTGTTGCTTACGGTATATTAAAAGGTGTTAATGAAGGTTTATTAGATGCTTCATACTTTGAAATTGGAAAATCTATTTTTGATGGCACAATTGAGTCAAGACTTAAAACAGATGGTGATATGATTGAGTTAAATGGTATCGTCCTAGTTTCTGGTCTTGGTCCAGAAAATAACCCTAGACGAGATGGTACGATGGCCTATTACTTATCTGAACCGATTGTTAAAAATGATGCAAAAGGTGTGGGACCAATGATTATGGCTTACACTGAAATCATAAAGTACTTAAATAATAAATAACAGAAAAAAGGAATCCCATATATTCGGATTCCTTTTTTATTAAGATTTATTCAATAACTTCAATATAATAAACAACGAGTTCACGGTTACTTCTCATAATCGTATATGTTTTAGCATCTGCTAGTGTGATTTCTATGATTGCTAATCCATCTGGTCCATACAATGGATCTAGGTTGTAGACTGTACCATCAATACTTAAACGGCCATCGCTTTGAATTGATCGTGTACGTACAACTATGATAAGTGTTGCATTTGGTACAGCTGTTGTGAATGTAAATGATGCGCTAGAGTTTAACTTGGATGTCAATTGAATATCATATCCAAAGATACTTACAGGTGTGCCCATATTTACAGGGCCATCACCAACATATGTAAAGTAATTATCGGTATTTATATCTTGATCAATGACGTATTTAAAACT
>CAZRKJ010000082.1:0-5437 GCA_964600775.1 uncultured Acholeplasma sp. | reverse complement strand
TCTAAATAAACAGATGCAACCATTGCTTTAAACTGTGCAACATTAAAGTCTGTCTCACTATAATTAGGGCTATCTGATTCAAACTGTTTTAAGTAATTATAACGATCTAATTCTTTATAATAGCCAACAATTGACTTCATAATATTTTGTAGGTTTTCATGTTTCTCACCCCAAACAAATAATTCATCAATTTTTTGGTTAGACATATAAGTCATAAAGATATTAGAATAACTCTTAGCATGTACCGCATTTTCCATTGCACCCATAAAGTTTAGAACCGCTTTACGTTGATGGAATTTATCATCTAAAGATCTAGATACTACGGGCATACCAATATCACCTTGGTGTGTATCTAGGAATGTAAGGACTAATAAGTTCTTTGCATAAGCATCTTGAATGTTTTCAGGTAAGATGCTCCATACATTTAGATCTGGTTGCAGTGAAATGTCTTCAGGACGCCAAAATTGCGATAGATTTTGTTCATAGAAATGTTGTGTATAATCATCTTCTGGCTCATTCCAATTGGCACCATTATATAAGACTTCTTTAATTGGTGCTAATTGAGGTTTTTTATCAATTTTTGTTTTAGTTTTAGCCATTTTTTTCTCCTTAGACTGCACAAGATTCACACTCTTCAATCTTTAGTTTTTGTGTACGTGTATAGTAGAGTGTTTTAATACCTTGATAATGTGCATATAAATAATATTTTTGAAGTTCTCTCGTTGTAATATCTGATGTAATACATAACTCAAATGAAATACCTTGATCCACATGTTTTTGAGCTGTAGCAATCACATCGATTAATCTATATGTATCCATACGATAAGCTGTTTCATACATAAATGCTGCCTTATCTACTGCTGGCATTGGGTAGTATGTTTTAGAGTTACCATAGGTTCTTTCTTCAACTAGTTGTTTAATTGGTGTAAGTGATGGGGTTGCACTCATAACATAGCCAATAGATCCATTTGGTGCAACAGCTAGACGGTGTGAATTATATAACCCATAAGTAATAACATCTTCTTTGAGTTGTAACCAGTCATCATCGGTTGGAATATAGATGTTTTTAAATAATGCTTGAACTTTTTCTGTTTTAGGTGCAATTTGACCACGACCATCAAAGTATGAGCCATCAGCATATTTAGATTTTTCAAAACGGTAGAATTTTTCACCTGTTTCTTTAGCTTTTTGCATAGAGTGTACAAGTGAATAATAGTTTACGATATTAAAGAATACATCAATTAAATCTAAGTTTTCATCACTACCAAACATAATATAGTTTTCTGCAATATAACCGTGATGTCCCATAATACCAAAACCTACTGAACGGTTTAAACGGTTTGCTTTTGCAACTGCAGGTACATGTGCAATATTGGTTTTATTAGAAACTGAATTCATGACATCCATTGCTGCAAAAACAGTCTCTTTAATGGTGTTATGTTTCATCATGTTACCCATATGACCACTTGCGAGGTTACATGAAATATCCATACCAATTTGGTCACTGTTTGCACCATAATCACCGTATTGTGAGGTGATTGTTGGTTGTAAGATTTCAGTACATAAATTTGAGAATTTAACAGGTAGGTCTAATGGATTTGCTTTATTCACGTTATCTGAGAACATAATATAAGGATAGCCTGATTCACCTTGTAGTTGAGCAATCATATCCAAAATCTTTCTTGGATTAATTTTACGCTTTCTAACCTTAGGGTTATCTGCTAAAATATCATACCAATGATCCATATCAATAGAGATATCTGCAAAGTTTTTACCGTATTGCTCAAATACAGTATGTGGGTAGAATAACCACATATCTTTATTATCACGTGCTAATTCCATAAATTTATCTGGTATAACAACACCCATTGATAAAGTTTTTGCACGAATATCATCATCCGCATTTAATTTCTTAGTTGCTAAAAAGTCTTCGATATCTGCATGGAACACGTTTAAATACACTGCCCCAGCACCAGTTCTTTGACCCATTTGATCTGCATATCTAAAGTTATTATCTAAGAGCTTAACAACCCCTACAACACCTTTAGATACGTTTGGAATACCTTTAATCGTCTCACCTTTAGCACGTAAGTTAGATAAGTTAATACTTACCCCACCACCAACTTTCGATAATTGCATACTAAACTCTGATACTCTTGAAATATCATTTAATGAATCCCCTGCTTCTAATAAGAAACAAGAAACAAATTCACCACGTTTAGACTTACCTGTATTTAACAGGGTCGGTGTTGCTGGAGTAAAGTCTTGACTAATTAATGAACGAATAAGTTGTCTAGCTCTATCAAAATCACCATCTGCGTGATACAGTGCATTGACAGCTAATCTATCTTCATAACGTTCTAAGAAGTTAATGCCATTTCTATCTTTAAGGGCATAATCATTATAGAACTTAAATGCACCCATATATGTAGGGAATCTAAACTTAGCTGCATAAGCAATATCATAGATGGTTTGAATTTGTTCCATCGTATACTTGCTTAAGAATTCTTTTTCATAGTAGTCATTTTCAACTAAGTACTCTATTTTTTCCTCTAATGAGTGAAAAAATTGGGTACGCTTATTGACTTCATTTAAGAAGTAACTCTTTGCTGCAGCCTTATCCTTACTAATATCTTTTATATCACCATTTTCATCAGTGATTTGATTATTTAATACAACCCATTCAGGGATGATATCTCTTTTTTGATCCATTCACTTATTCCTCTTTTCTTCTTGTTGTCTAAGTAACCAGTTTCTAACTGTTTCTTTATCTGATTTAAATCCAGAACCTTCAAATTTTAATATTAGGGGTATGTTGTAGAAAGCCTCAATGCTATCTCCAGCTTTTCCATAGTTTTCGCCCCAGTTTTTATTACCTGAGACTGCAACACCAACCACTTGATCTTTATACTGATCTAGAAATGTTTTAGTTGTTAATGGAATTTGACCAAAGTTAATACTTCTGGTCACTAGAAATAGTGAATCTTTAGGCTCTCCATCATAAAGTTTAATATGAATGGCATCAAAGCCGAGACTTGTAGCAAACCGTTTGGTTTGCCCGGTTAAACTGTCAAATATAATCGTCATCCTGACACCACCTTCTTATGCGTCAGGAACGATGACAAGCTCCTGACATATGTGTGTTTGTTTTAAATCTATGATTCGTTGGTTTGAACTGCCACGCCATAGAAGGTTTAAATTTTTAAGTTGCATAATAAACGGTCCATCAATTAATATATCTGCTTCTAGTAGTATTTGATTAATGATTGGACAATCCTTGTGTTTAAGTGTTTCATATGTATAACCACTATAGATGTTGACATTCAATCCATCTTTATGGGCCATACGAATGAGTTCTAAAACCGCTTCTGGTTGTAGAAAGGGTTCACCACCACTAATGGTTAACCCATGTAGTAATGGATTTTTCTTCCATTTATTCCTAACTTCTTCTAATGAGACTTCTCTACCACCATCTAAACTATGGGTAGATGGATTATGACATCCAGGACATCTTAGGTGACAACCTTGGGTGAAAACAACAAACCTTAATCCAAAACCATCTACGATAGAATCACTAATAAAATCATTGACACGTAATTTAAGAGTGGAAGTGCTTGACACGTTCTTCTACTTCCTTTTTCTTAGCATCATTAAATCGGTCTAATGTACCAACTAAGTAGCCAGTGATTCTTCTGATTCTATCAAATGGTTTATCAAGTGTTTCTTTACGTCCACATTTTGGACATTCATCATTGATGATCCCAACATATTTACATACTGGATCAAAATCTACAGGGTGATTAATCGAACCATAACCAATACCTTTTTTTGCCATGTATTTAATGATGGTCTCAAATGCTGGTATATTTTTAGCAGGATCACCATCAAGCTCGATATAAGAGATATGTCCACCATTTGTAAGTGCATGATATGGTGCTTCAACATCTATCTTATGGAAGGCTTCGGTTGGAAAATATACCGGTACATGGAATGAGTTTGTATAAAAGGCATGATTTGTTACACCTTCTATCGACCCAAATCGTTTTCTATCCATTGCTACAAAGCGTCCAGATAGACCTTCAGCAGGGGTTGCGATTAATGAGAAGTTTAACTTATATTTGTTTGCTTTCTCATCAATGCGCTTACGCATGTGACCAATAATTTGTAACCCTAATTGTTGTGCTGCTTCATCTTCACCGTGATGTTTACCAGTTAAGACTTTAAGTGTTTCTGCAAGTCCAATAAATCCGATTGCTAATGAGCCGTGCTTGATGACTGATTCAATAGTATCATTACGGTCTAATTTTTTTGAATCTATCCATACACCTTGACCCATTAAGAATGGGAAGTTGTATACATAAAGTTTCTTTTGGATATCAAATCTTTCTAACAATTGTTCAGTCACTAATTCGATCGTGTCATCTAATTGTTTGAAGAATTGTTGTTCATTTTTAGATTGGAGTGCCAATCTTGGTAGGTTAATGGACGTAAAACTTAAATTACCACGTCCGGTTACAATTTCTTGTTCAGGGTCATGAATGTTTGCCATCACACGTGTGCGACAACCCATATATGCAATCTCTGTATCTGGATTACCTTCCTTATAATACATCTTATTAAAAGGTGCATCTAAGAATGAGAAGTTCGGGAATAATCGACGTGCTGATGTCTCCATTGCTTTTTTAAATAAATCATAATTTGGGTCTTCTGGATTTAAATTGATGCCAGCTTTAGCTTTAAATATTTGAATTGGGAAGATTGGTGTTTCACCACTACCTAACCCAGCAACGGTTGCATCTAAGATAGCCTCTACAACCAAACGACCTTCATGTGATGTATCGGTACCGTAATTAATGGATGAAAACGGTACTTGAGCACCTGCACGTGAGTGCATGGTGTTTAAATTATGTACTAAGCTTTCCATTGCTTGATGCGTATCTCTAACTGTTTCTTTTAATGCTTCTTTTTCTACGAATCTTGCAATCTTTTCACCAACAATGCTATCACCGATATGTTGAATAAGTAATGGTGTAATTGCATCATTTTTAAGTTTTGGTCGAACACCATGTTTGGATTCAATGCTTTCTAATACTTCTTTTGCATCTAGCTCGATAGCAAAGATATCAAATGCTTTCACTAAATTGTTTCTATAGTGTCTCACATAAGTCTTTGCAACCCCTACTGCCATATCATAATCAAATTTAGCTACCGATTGGCCACCATGTTGATCATTTTGGTTCGATTGAATTGCAATACACGCAAGTGCAGCATAAGTCTTAATATCTTGTGGTTCTCTTAATGATCCATGACCAGTTTGAAACCCACCCGTAAACAATTTGGTTAAATCAATTTGGCAACATGTTAATGTAAGCGTTAGAAAATCTAAATCATGAATATGAATTAAACCTTCATCATGAGCTTTAGAGTGTCTTGGGTT
>CAZRKJ010000081.1:0-5465 GCA_964600775.1 uncultured Acholeplasma sp. | reverse complement strand
AAAGATCAATTTGTACGTACACAAGATGCATATTTACCTCTGCGTACAACAATGGAGTTAGAATTATCAGCCCCAGAAGATATGATTTTTGATGCAGATGGTTATTTATGGATTGCAGATACTGGTAATCTGCGTGTAGTCAAATATGATACATTCACAAACGAATTACTTTATGAATTAACATACCCAGAGTTTCTTGCACCTAAAGGTATATTTATTAACAGTAGAGGTATTTATGTTGCAGATTCAGCAGCAAGAGCTGTTTTTAGATTTGATATCAACGGTAACTTTATTGAAAAATTTAGTCGACCTACATCTGTATCCTTTGGTGAAACAAGTTTTGAACCTTCCAAAATTGCTGTAGATAATCGCGGTAACTTATATATATATGGTGAAGGTGTTTCCAATGGTATTATACAATTATCCAATATAGGTGAATTTTTAGGTTTCTTTACAACCAATCGTATTAATTTAACCGCAGTTCAACAGTTCCAAAGACTTATATTTACACCAGAACAGTTTGATAATTTATTAGCTAGAAGTCCACAAACCTTTTCAAGTGTATTTATTGATCAAAACTCAATGGTCTATACAACAACTATGAGTACTTATAGTCAAGCTGTCAAAAAACATAATACACAAGGTGGTAACATCTTTAGACGTATGATTTCATTTAATGATGCACGCGATGTTTATGTTGATAAAAATGGCATTGTCTATGCGGGTATGCAATCTGGTCTGATATTTGTTTATGACCAAACAGGTGAATTTATTTTCTACTTTGGATCAAATATTACCGATGCAACCATCTCACAAGATGTTGCGGGTATATTTAGTCGTCTATCTGCTATAGCTGTACGTGATGATGGGGTGATCTTTGCCTTAGATGATAATAAGTCATTCTTACAATCATTTGAACCAACAGATTATGCAGACCAAGTATACTCAGCTATCATGCTTTATGAAAATAGACAATATCAAGATGCAATCGATGCTTGGGATGAAGTTTTAAAACTAAATCAGATGTCAGTAATTGCACATAATAATATTGCTAAATCTCACTTGCAACTTGAAGATTATGAATCTGCAATGCATCATTTCGAACTTGCTGGTAATCGTATGGGATATTCTGATGCATCATGGGAAGTTAGAAATGTTGTCATTCAAAACTATTTAGGTATATTTATTATTGGCTTAATTATTTTATATTTTAGTCAAATGGTATTACAAAAAGTTGATAAGAAAACCGGTAAAATAACCGAATTTATGGCACCAACAAAGAAGTTTTTTGACCGAAAGATATTAAGAGATATATTCTTTATGTTCAAAGTTATGCGTCGTCCTGTAGATAGTTTTGAGGACATGAAACACGGACATAAAGGGTCCTTATTAGCAACGATATTAATTTATTTTGTAGTATTTATAACCTTCATATTCTTTAATACATCTAAAGGCTTTATCTATCAATACATACTTATTGAAGATATTGATATTACTGCTATTGTATTAGGATTTTTAGCTGTTACATTACTCTTTGTTATTTGTAACTATCTAGATACATCTATAAATGATGGTATTGGTAAACTTTATCAAATATTCATGATGTTTGTATATGCCCTTGGTCCTTTATTCTTAAGTTTACTATCCATTACCTTACTTTCTCACATACTTACCTATAATGAAGTTTTCTTCTTAGATTTCATTATGATTGGTGGCAGTGTTTGGACAGTCGTTTTAATCTACCTAGGTATTAGTGAAATACATGAATATAGTGGCAAGCAAACAATTCGTAGTATGTTCATGAGTGTCTTATTTGCTCTAATTCTCGTTGTTGTCTTAATTATTATTATTACAATGTGGCAACAATTATACTTATTCATTGAAGCATTAATAAAGGAGGCAATCAGAAATGCGTTTAATTAAAAAAATATTCATTTTAATCAGTATCATAGCAATCTTTGGCTTTACTGTAAGCGCAGTTTATATTGAAACAAACAAAGACACCAAATTGCCACCGGATAGTGTAACAATTGTGCCACTGAATACAGAAGGTTATACACAAATTTCTGATAACGCAAATTTTACTTACTATTATAAAAAGCATAATGGTATTCTTGCTGTTTATGATAAACGTAATGGATTTACATGGAAAAGTGGTATTGACCATGATTATGACGCTTATATTAGCGATAAAGTTGAACTATTCATAGAACAGAACCCAGACGCAACAGAAGCTGAAATTTTAGCCATTGCACAACCACTTGAAGAACAAATGAATAATACCAGAGAAGGTATTGCAAATTCACTAATTCTAATAGAGTACTTAAACCGTACCAATGTAACTAGACCAATGACACAAACAGGTAGTAGTTTAAAGAATTTCATTATTGCACCAGATCCAGATAACCCAGGGTTTGACTCTGTACAAGAACGCGTGTCAACATCCGTGGATACCGATGTTTTACGCATGGTTAATAATGATCCGAATCACTTTAGATTAGACTTTGATTTTAACGTCATTGATGTTTCAATTCGCGTACATTTACACTTTGATTTAGATGGATTTATGCTAGAGATTCGTGATGATGAAATCACTGGTGATGATGTTGATTTAATTGGCGCATTATCGATTGCACCTTTTATGGGTTCATATGGTGGTCGAATCTCACTGCCACGTTTAGTAAGTGAAAATGTGGGTACCGAAGCAGAACCAATGATTGAAAGAGAAGTTGTTTGGGATACTGAAGCTTTAAAACCTAGAAATCCAGGCTACATATTCGTACCGGATGGTAGCGGCGCACTCATTCGTTTTAATGATTATTCAACCTCGTTAAACGGCTATACTGGTTCTATTTATGGCGAAGATCTTGCACAATTACCAAGACATACTGTTTTTCAGCCAAATTTTGTACCGTTTAAACAACCTAGTATGCCTGTTTTTGGTATTTCATATGGTGATGGCACACAAGCAGCCTTTTTAAGTCATACAACGAAAGGTCAAGAATATATGCAAATATATGCAAGACCTTCCAATTCTGCAGATACATACAACTTAACTGATTATATGATTGCACATTCAAGATATGTGTTTAATCGTGTATATACACAAGTTTACAATCAAAGTGGTGCAAGTTATCAGTCTTTATTTGAAAATCGTAATCATTTTGATATTAATCAACACTTTAATTTCTTGGCTGGTGATGGTATGAGTGATGCGAATCCATATGCTGCTGATTATGTCGGCATGGCATTAAAGTATCGTGATTTTCTAACGTCTCCAGCAGTAGCTATTTTAAATCAAACACGTGAAGTTTATCCGAATATTCCTGTACGTATCGACTTTTTAATGGCAGATGCTAAGAATTCACTTGTTGGTACTGAAGATGTTATAACAACAACAATAAATCAAGCAGAATCTATTTTACTAGAATTGCAATCTATGGGTGTGTATAACATTAACAGCGGATTAATAGGTTACCAAAAAGGTGGGGCTACATTAGGTAGAAAGTCTAGTCCTGATTGGAACGATCGCATCGGTTCAAGAAGTAATTTTGCTCGTGTTGCTAGTAATTTAAATGATGAAGGCATTGATATATCTTTACATCAAAATTATGCAACGATCTATGAAAATAACCTATTCTTAATAGGCAATGCTATGAAACATATAGGTGGTTGGTATAGTAACATGGTTTATAACCGTGTTACAGGTCCCGTAAATGAACATTATTATGCTACACCACATCGTGTGCAGTCATGGTTCACAAATACAGTATATCGTACAAGAAATATGAACTTTAATTCTTACACAGTAGATGGTATTTCTAATTTACTTTATAGTCACTATAATTCTAGTAATGATGTAACAACAGTTACAGAGTCCATTGAAATGTATCAAAATGCATTTAGCAACTTAGATAGCAATATCAAAATTAATGCTGTTAAACCAAATATGTATTTATGGCCATATGTGACTAGACATCTACAAACGCCAATGTTTAGTACACAACACATTATTCAAACAGATACAGTACCATTCTTACAAATGGTATTAAATGGTTCAATGGAACTTTATGCAACCTATTCAAATTTCTCATTTTATCAACCTAGAGACATCTTAAGAATGATTGACTATAATACCTACCCATCGTTTGTTCTAACACACGATCCAAGTTATAAATTGGTTGCAACGCACTCTTCAGATTACTATTCTACAGAATATACACTTTATAAAGATATGATCTATGACATTTATAATGAAGTAAATGGTGCACTTGCAGGTATTCAAAATACAATTTGGACAAATCGTACTGTACTTGCTCCAGGCGTGATTGTTAACACGTATGCAAATGGCATTCAAATCGTGATAAATTATACCGATGATGCATATAATTTTAATGGTTTAATGGTTGATCCGTTAAACTACAAAATTACACTATAAGGAGGAAATATAATGGCAAAATCAAAAGCTAGAAAGCCGCAAAACCAAAACATTGCATATTTATTTTTACTTCCTTGGTTAATTGGTATGGTTGCATTTTTAATCTATCCATTCATGAATACAATTTGGTTATCGTTTAATCAGGTATCTAAAGATGTTTTTGGATGGAATTACACTTTCATTGGTATGGAAAACTATGTAACTGCATTTTTTAGAAACACTGAATTTAATGCCCTAATTATTGAATTTATTATGATGGAATTGACATATATTCCAATGATTTTAGTTATTTCACTTATATTAGCTATATTATTGAATACTAAAATTAAGTTTAGAGCAGGTTTTAGATTGATTTTCTTCTTCCCTGTTGTTGTGATGAGTGGTCCTGTAATGACCCAACTAAGAAGTTCGAATACAACTCAAATTATGGATATTTCTGATTTACTTATTTTTAGAATGATTGATAATATTTCACCATTTTTCTCAGAGATGTTGATACAAGTATTTAATAACTTCACACTTATTTTATGGTTTACAGGGATTCCAATTGTACTGTTCTTAAATGGTTTACAAAAAATCGATCGTAGCTTATATGAAGCTGCTTCAATTGATGGTGCTAACTCATGGCAAATGCTATGGAAAATAATGCTACCAAACTTAAAATCAACAGCACTAGTTGTAGGGATCTACACAGTTGTGCAAATTGCAATTTTTGAGGTTAATCCAATTTATGCATTCATCGTTGGCACGATAAACTCTAACTTTACAAACGGTTTAGGCTTTGCAGCAGCAGTCGTATTAGTATATTCATTAATCGTCTTAGCGTTTGTAGCATTTATCTTTGTGATACTTAGAGAAAAAGATGTATTAAAATTTGAAGAAACCGTTAAAGAAAGACAACAACGTCAAATTGACCGTATTAATCGTCAACAAATTAGACGTATGCGTGATAATGAAACCTTAAAACAATGGTATGCACGAGTCTTTAAAAAAGATAAAACAGAGGCGGTGAACAAAAATGACTAAA
>CAZRKJ010000080.1:0-5485 GCA_964600775.1 uncultured Acholeplasma sp. | reverse complement strand
GATGCAATCTCAACATTATCTAAAGCCGTTAATTGTGGCATTAAATTATAAAATTGAAAAACAAATCCAACATCATGACGTCTATAATCTGTCAATGACTTTAAGTTAAATGTTGTAATATCTTTATCATCAATTAAGATACTTCCAGAGGTTGCAGTATCCATACCACCTAAAATGTTTAGGATAGTTGTTTTACCAGCACCACTAGGTCCTAAGATTACACAAAATTCTCCTGACTTTATCTCAAAATTGATTTGGTCATTAGCAAGAATAATTTGTTCGCCTATTTTATATTGTTTACTTACATTTATCATTCTAACCATTGTCTTTTACCTCGAAATTTTTAAGTTTTAATAATAATACATCCAATATATCTACAAGCTTATTGGATTCATTTTCACCTAGAAACAATAAAAGCTGTTCAAAATAATTATCTAAATATGATAATTTCTTTTCAATATACTTTAATCCACTTTCTGTAAGCACTAAGTCTAGATAACGTCCATCTTGTAAGTTTTGTTTAGTTTCAAGATAGCTCTTTTTCTTTAAACTATTGGTAATTGCAGTAATGCGTCCTTTTGTAACATTTAAAGCTTTAGCTAACTCTTTAGGATTGATTGCTTCCTTTAAGTATAACTTTAAGAGCAATGCATCTTCACCAGAAACAAAGGATGTGAGTGCTTGCATCATTTCTAATTTTGAAATGGCTTCAAGTTGATTTAAAAATTTATCTTTTAATGATTTCATAGTGATACTCCCATAATTAGTTTATACTATATACTATTATTATATAACTTAATCCGATTTAATTTTTAAATTAAGTAAAAAATTATACAATTAAAAAAAGATACCTAGCCAAATAGCTAAGTATCCTAAAATATTTCATTTAATTTTCTTGTTTTTTATCTTTTCTTAACATAAAGTAATTAAAGATTATAAAGAACACAATCATTGCAAATAAAGATCCCCATAAATAGTACCAACCTGGTAAATAAATGATACCTGTAATGATCAAGACCGGAGCACCAAACATGACTGCTGTTGATGAACCAGTTACCAAATTATCTGCAGCTGGTGTATCAAAATTTGGATCTATTTCTCTTAGTAGCGCAATCCCATTGGGTGCTGTACCAGTTAAATTCCCAAACATTGTAGCAAAAGCTTGATGTGGATAATCTGGATAAATTCTTTTTGTTGTATAAGCAAGATAGAAATATGTAGATAATCCACCAACGGTTGTAATAATAAGTAAGGCAACTATGAGTCCAGTATCTAATAATGCTTCTACATTAATAGACATCAATGAAGCTACAACCATAAAATCAAATAATACGCCAGACAGTCTATTTAACATATATTCATTGGTGTATTTACGTTTCATCCATCCTTTATATGTAACAAACTTCAACCCCATCTTAAATAACGTACCAAATAACATCGCAAAAATAAAATTAAAGCCCCAAATCAAACTCACCATACTTTGTTGAAAGTTTGAATTGTTTCCAATAAGTGAAGTAATCAATGTCATAAAAACCCATGCCATCGCATATACAACAAAGATAAAGATAATTTGAATACTCATCTTATCAATTGCTTCACTCACAGGTATTTCATGCTTATCTTCCAATTGATCGGATTCATTAGATGCAAACTGTGAACTGTCTACTCGTTTAATAACACCTTCTTTAGCGCGCTTATTAATATAGTATACTCCTGCAACAGATGCCCATACAAAACCTATGGTTGCGATTGCTAAACCGAATGCTTGTCCACCCATAAATCCGTTAGATTCAAATATGCCACCAATATTATTGGCTTGTCCTGGACCTTGTCCAAAGCCAAGTGGTAATAATAACCCACTATAGCCTGCAACACTAGAAAATACTAAGCCAATCACCACAGTTAGTAAAATCCCAATAATACCCTGTAATAAATACGTATTTACAATCAGTAACCCTGATTTTACAGGTTTACCTTTATATTTATTGGTTTTTTTATCCTTAACGGATTTTAAACTCATTGCGATAAAACCTAAAGCAAGCGCATGATATGTAATAACTTGTAAAAAGTTATTAAAACTTATAACATTCGGTTTAATTGCTTCTAAAATATCACTTGTATATCCACTAAATAAAAAGTTTATAATCTCAGGTAAATAATACCAAACATACTTAATGCCTAAACCTAAAAAACCTGCAATAATTGCTGTTGGAAACAGCAAGTTTCTTAAAAACTTAAATTTTCTTCTTATAACATTACCAAATAACATCATAAGTGATAGTACAGCAAACCATATCACCAAGCCCCATGTATCAAATGCCGAAGTCGTAATCGTTGTCATTTATTGATGTTCCTCCTGATTGAATATATTTGTAATATTGATACGTTAACACATATTTATAGATACTTGAATACGGATCTAATCTTACAATATAAGTTGCTTGATCCATATAGATAATTATTTGATACTTACCTTGCATAGCAACACTTATCACTTCATCAAATGACCAATTAAAACTTGATGTTTCATTTGTTAATATTAGAGCATCCTTATGTAATGCTAATTTAAACTGCCCTAAATGTTTTTTATAATAAGTAAATGACTCCTGTACTACAACTGCTTCTTCAAACAAGCAGCTATCCTTACATGTTTGATAAAAGCTAAAATATTTAAGTTTAACTAATCGATCGAGTTCAATAAGTGTTTTAACTGATCCATTTTGTAATCTTACCCGTCCGGTTGTTAAATATGTTAGTTTAAAGTCGCTTATCTTTGATTTTAGTTCGTTACCATCACTATAGGTTACAAATGGTACATTATGATCTAAATCGATGAAAATCAACTTTTCTAGACCATGTGCGATATGTTTACCTTTATAATGTGCATTCATTAAGGCTTGATCTTCATATGCATTGACATATAGTTCATCTTTTAAGACTTCATAAAAATCAGCATCTGACCAGTTTTCATAGATCTCAGGCGTAATAATCTTTTTAATAAACGCGGTTGTTGGACCTTTTTTTCTATAGATTGACCATCTAGGATGTGTTAAATAAAATCCCTTAGTATTGATAATAATCACTGGCAGTTTTAATAATCTAATCAGTTTAACAGTAGATTTTTGCAATTTTGAAGTTTCACCATTTATTGAAGTATTTCCTTCGGGAAATATACCAATCGATCCGCCTTCTTGTACAATACGTTTAGTTTTTCTAATCGTTTCTATATCAGAAACATATTTAGCTTTTTTTATTGGATTGACTATGTAGCGTAAAACTTTAGATAGAAAGCCTAAGTTAAATACTTGTTCGGTTGCAATATAGTATAAATGAAATGGAAACATCAAACCCATAACAATTGGGTCCTCATTAACAGTATGGTTACCTAAAACGATAAAAGGACCCTTATTTTTTAATGCTTTATATTGTTTAATTTTCAATCTAAAGGAACGTTTTATGAAAAAACGAACAATCGGTAGAATCATTCTTGTTATAAAGTGATGTCTAAATCTTACTTCCCTTTTTTTCTTTTTCATGAAAACTCCAATGAATAAAAAATCTTTATAGTATGTAAATATTATGATACCAAAAATTTCTCTATTTATAAAATAAATAGACTATATTCTAAAAGAAAAGACCTTATGAAGGGTCTTCTATAAATAATTCCTTATAAATAATTGACTTTATTGAGTCTATTGTTCTTAATTTGTACCTATCAAGTCTTGTATCATGATGCTCCATTAAGTAACCATCAAAGTCAATTAACATCTCAAGATCATTTTCACTATCACCTGCAGCAATAATTTCATAATCAGTTTTTAAATATTCAAGTAAATCAAGAATAGCTACACCTTTATTTGTTTTAGATGAAATAATTTCAATATAGTCAACTGTTTTTCCTGGAACAACATAGGTTTTAAAAGCATCCTTTGTATAGTCATTAATCAATGTCTGAATTTGATAATTATCATCACCTTTTTTAAATGTATAAGACATTTTAATTACTTGATTAAGTTTAGAAATTACTGGACTGTTTTTATATTGATCGATAAAGATTTTAGTTTCTAAACTTGAGTGAAACGTCTCAAGTTTTTGATCGACACTTTTGCATAAATTTATATCCATCGGATAGCACTTTATCAAATTTATATTTGAATCTAAGATAAGTGCACCACCAGATAATATTAAAAAATCAAATTGAATATTAAATTTTTCTATTTCCTTGATAAAACTATCATAACTTCTACCTGTAGCAACAACAAATAAATGACCTAAATTTCTTACTTTTTGAATGACTTCTATATTTTCTAATAGTTCCGATTGATTTCTATAAAAAGTACCATCATAATCAAATACAAACATTTTCTTCATGATTTATTCACTCATTTCCTATTTTTAAAGCATAGTCTATATTATAATGAATTTCCATGAATTAGCAAACCCAATAAAAAAACTAAAAATTATCTTTATGCTTTATCTTTACTAAGTATTTTCACTAAATTTATTGTAGTATGCTTTGTGTAATTTAAATATTTCATCCTTAAATTCTAATGCAGGACCATCCACTTTTGTCTGACTAAGAACCTCTTTAATGGCTAAGGGCTTAACATGACCTGGTTTTATACCCAACTGCTTAAACCATTCAATAAGTTGTTTTGTGCTACTTGCATAAACGATTCGTCCTAATTTTGCCCAACCATGAGCTGCTGCACACATAGGACAGTGTTCTGCGGATGTATAGACTGTAGCTTCTCTTCTTTCGTCTAAAGTCAAATTTAACATAGACCATTTAGCTATTTCAAATTCAGGATGTCTCGTGTAATCCCCATGTTTGACATGATTATGATCAGCAAATAATACTTGACCATTTTTTGATACTAATAATGCACCAAAAGGTTCCTCACCTTTTTCAAGTGCCATAGTAGCAAGATCAACAGCCTGTCTTAAATATTTTAGATCTTCGTTTGAAAGCATATTCTAACCCCCCATACTAGATTTTTTATAACATGCTAGAATTATAGTACTTTATTTTATTAATTAAGTATTTAGAAAACAATCAATAACAAAAGAACAAAACCCCTATTACAGATTACAACACTTACCATTGGTAACTACTGCTTTATATTAACTATCCTAATACATATTAATATCTACAGTTTTATTATACTAGTTGCTAGATAATTACTACTAAAAGTCACTCTAACTATACACATAGGTTTTGTTTGATGAATGTACTTTACCTTCTATATATTCTAGATTATAATTTTCAAACCTGAACACCAGAGTTTTAAACAGTTGGAGCATTATTTGATATGTTTCTACGTTAGACATAAAAAAAGAAGCATTTACCCAAATTTTAGGAGTAATGTGCTTCTTGTTCTATTATATGAATGGCTTTGTTAAGAGGTTTTTAATGAAAGCAATGCAATCGTTTCAACGTGCGTTGAAAAAACCAAATTGCTTGCAAAATCAACCTTGTGTGTAT
>CAZRKJ010000079.1:3082-5541 GCA_964600775.1 uncultured Acholeplasma sp. | reverse complement strand
AGCTGAGGTTGCTATTGGTAGTGCGATCATTCCACTAATATATGTCATATCTATCTCAAGACAACGTGAGTTCATTATTTTGGATAAAACCCATACTGGTTTTATTGCACCAGATGAGAAATTAGATGGTATTGTCTATGAAGTGCTAGAAACGTTTGTTAAAGCAAACAACTTAAAATTAAACATTTGTTGTGATATTGAAGGTGATGAGTTTGATTTAACCAATGAACTGAATGTGGATTTAATTTTAACGATTGATCCTGTTACAAACAAATATATCATTAAAGGTAAAGAAAGTAGTTTACTAGTAGAAAAACTTGCTGTAATGGCTGAAAAATATGAGGCAATCGAAGTAGTTGAATTGGAGGAGAATAATTTTTATGATTAAAAGACTCTTACTTATTCCATTACTTGGTGTGATACTACTATTATTTATACTGGCTATGACGGACTTAGAAGTTATCTATAATAACGCTGGTAAAGTATTCTTTGGTTCGAATGCTTATTTAGATACAGGTAGTTTTAATGCAGTCACTGCAATTTATTTAGATTATAGATTATTTGACAGTATATTTGAAGCTGGTATTCTCTTAATCGCTGTTGCTGGTGTAATGTGGATTTCCCAGCATAAAATCAAAGAAAAGAATGCATCATTTATGTTAGATAAATTTAAAACACCAGATTTATTTATTACATTCAGTCGCTTACTTTATCCAATTATGCTTGCATTTGGAATCTATGTAATTGTTAATGGTCACTTATCACCAGGTGGTGGATTTCAAGGTGGCGCGATTGTTGCAACTGCGATTTTAATTCTTTATTATATTGATATTTCTAAGACTATTGATGTCAAATTGATTTTAACGATAGAAAAAGTATTATTTATATTACTATTGTTGGTTGCAAGTTTGAGTTTCTTAACCAAAGATGGCTTACTATTTACAAACTTTATACCATCCAGTGCACCTGAATCTAAAACAATTTTCTTAATGATTTTAAACGTTTTAATTGGCATAAAGGTAGCGCTTGGATTAGTATCAATTTTCACTGCATTCTTAAAGGAGGGGCGCTAAATGAATCCAATCTTAACATTCATAGTTATATTAATCGGGATTTATGGTCTTGCTACCAGTAAGAATATTATTAAGTCAGTTTTTTGTGTAACAATTGTTGAAACTGGTATTATTCTATTATTTTTAAATTTAGGAAACTTTGAAGAAGGTACAATACCTATTTTAACGCAATTAGGTATTCCAATCGTTGACCCAATTCCACAAGCTTTGATGATTACAACGATTGTTATTGGTTCTACAATTACATCTTTAGCACTTATGCTATGCATTAAGATTTTCCATCATTACGGAAGTATTGAATGGAAAGATGTATTGAAGAAGGGAGAATAATGTGAATTACGCTCCTGTATTATT
This sequence comes from uncultured Acholeplasma sp., assembly GCA_964600775.1. Taxonomy (GTDB): domain Bacteria; phylum Bacillota_I; class Bacilli_A; order Acholeplasmatales; family Acholeplasmataceae; genus Acholeplasma. The sequence goes on along the minus strand of CAZRKJ010000079.1, from coordinate 4,114 downwards.
TGTTTTTATTCCTGTTATTACCGCAGTAATTATTTACTTATTTAAAAAGATTAGAGTGTCTTTTGTTATCTTTGGTTCTCAAGCATTACTCACTGTATTGTTTATATTCTATTTATTTCATTTAAATGCCAATCCAGATGATGCATTAATTGTATTTGGTGGTTGGGATGAACGATTTGCTATTTCATTTTATATTGATCAGTTAACATTAATATTTGTTGGATTAACATTGTTTATGTGGATCACTGTTCTACTATATACTTATAGAATTAATAAACGTGAAAGAAACTTTTTATTCTTCTTATTATTTCTTGAAGGGGTCTTTATGGGACTACTTCAAACAAATGATTTATTTAATTTATTTGTCTTTCTTGAATTGGTTACTGTATTAGTAACCATATTAATTGCTTATAAAAAAAGTGGTCAATCCTTTAGAGCAGCAATTTATTATTTATTGATCAACACTTTAGGCGCAATGTTTTTCCTGATTGGAATCATCTTCTTATATTATGCATATGGTACGATTAATATTCAGATTATATTAGCAAATATAGCAACCCATAGCGATACAAACGTCGTTAAATTAGCATATGTATTTATGGTTGGCGGTATTAGTATTAAAGCTGCATTCTTTCCAGTATTTACCTGGTTACCACGTGCGCATGGTGTTGCTCAATCTACAATTTCTGCACTACTTTCTGGGTTAGTTGTTAAATCTGCATTATACATCTTTATTCGTGTCAACAATCAAATGTTTGCATTAGCAAACTATTCAATGGATGAAGTTTTCTTTTGGATTGGTGCTGTAACAGCAACCATTGGTGTATTATTTGCATTATCTCAAAAAGATCTAAAACAAATTTTAGCTTACCACACGATTTCTCAAATAGGTATTATTATGATGGGGTTAACTTCTGCTCTGATGAATGCACAAGTTGGTGGATTACTACACATTGTCAATCATGCCTTATTTAAGTCCTTACTCTTCTTAGGTGCTGGTTGTGGCCTAGACGCTGGTGTCCCTCTAAGCAA
>CAZRKJ010000079.1:0-3072 GCA_964600775.1 uncultured Acholeplasma sp. | reverse complement strand
GCTGGTATTGTTGTTAAAACGTATAATTCTAAAAAAGTAAAAGATATTCGTGGTGTATTTAAAACCATGCCTTGGACATCTGTGCTACTTATTGTTGGTATGTTATCCATTAGTGGTGCACCGATGTTTAACGGTTTTGTTTCAAAAACACTCATAAAGTATTCTGATTTTGGTGATGACACTTTTAAAATGATACTGTTTGCTATTATAAATTTAGGTACAGTTACATCATTTATTAAGTTTTCTCAAATTCTATTTGGACCTAAGGTTATTGAAGTCCAAGAAAAAAATATTAGACAGCATTTGAGTATGACAATTATTGCATTAAGTTGTTTAGCAATCGGTATATTCTATGTACCAATTGGTAATGCAATCGGCTTAGATTTTAGTTATGTTAAGCTTTGGGATATTGCTAAGTTCATAGAATATTTTATTTACGTTGGACTTGGATTTATGCTTTATAAGTTTGTTATAGCAAAAGATTATTGGTTTAATCGTAAGGTGCGTGAAATTAGTATTACCTTTGAAAATGCAAACTATCTATTTATCGTATATATGTTAATACTTTCATTATTCATGTTTATCTAATTAAACTTTAACAATAAAATGGCGGTAAATAATCCGTCATTTTTTTAAGAGGTGAGATTATAAAAAATGTTATAATATTTTGTGAGGTATGAAATTATGTCAAACATTAAAATATATTTAAAACCAAAAGAAGAGTTTAGACTTTTAAGTGGCGAAAACTTTGTATATTCCAATGAAATTGAGCGCTTTGAAGGTGAACTAGTAAGTGGACAAATTGCCAGTGTTTATAGTTCTAAAAATATTTTTATTGGTAAAGGATTTTTAAACACGAATTCAAAAATATTTGTTAGACTTTTAACGAGAAAAGATATAGATATTGACAAAAAATTTTATCAAGACCGTATTGAAACTGCATATCGCACTAGACTTGATTTAGGTTTTTCAAATGCCTACCGCTTATTCTTTTCAGAAGCTGATGGTATTCCTGGATTAATCATAGATAAATATGATGCATATTTAGTTATCCAAATATCTTCTTATGGTGTTGATCAGATTAAGAAAATAATCATTGATATACTAATTAACTTGGTCAAACCAAAAGGCATTTATGAGCGAAGCGATTTACCTTCTAGAAAAAAGGAGGGCTTAGAGCAAATCAAAGGTATATTATATGGTGATGTACCTGATGAAATTATCATGATGGAAAACCACCTTAAGTTATATGTTGATGTTAAAAACGGACAAAAAACCGGGACATTCTTAGATCAAAAACAAAACCATCAAGCGATAAAGCCATATGTAAATAACAAGGATGTTTTAGACTGTTTCTCACATATAGGTGGATTTGCACTGCATGCTGCATCTTTTGGTGCAAAATCTGTATTAGCATTAGATATTTCAAAAGATGCTACAGAAAATATTATGCGAAATGCCAAACTTAACGCACTCGATACAATCGAAACTAAAGTTTGTGATGTATTTGATGAACTTAGATTATACGTCAAAGAAAAAAGACAATTTGATGTTATTGTTTTAGATCCACCTGCTTTTGCCAAAAAGAAAGATGATATACGTAAAGCTTATCAAGGATATAAAGAAATTAACTTACAAGCTATGAAACTATTGCGTCCGGGTGGTTACTTAATTACTTGTAGTTGTAGTCATTATATGTATCCAGACACTTTTTTAGAAATGTTATCTGATGCAACACTGGATAGTAAGCGTAAGGTGCAGATGATTGATTTTAGAATTCAAGATGCTGACCATCCAGTATTATTTAGTTCTGATGCATCTTTATATTTAAAATATGTAGTTTTAAGAATTAGTGATTATATGTAGCAAAAATCCATCGTTCAAGATGGATTTTTTTATTACAAATTACTTAATTGGTACTTGATAAGGTCTTCTTTCTTTAAACTCTGTTACACTATCAAAACCAGCTTCTATTAATAATGCTATAGCTAAATCAAATGCTGCTTGATAATCCTTAAGATAATGTGCATCAGATCCGATTGTAATAATCGTACCACCTAGTGATTTATATAATTTTAAAAGTTCTAATCTAGGGTGTGTCACACCTAGCCCATAACGTAATCCTGATGTGTTTATCTCGATACCTTTACCGTTTTTAATAATTACATTTAGTATTTGAGTTATGATAGGTTTAAAGTACTCAAAATCATACATTCTATCTTCGAAACCGCCATATCGAATAATATAATCTAGATGTCCATAAACCTCAAAATCAGAAAAGTTTTCAACTGAATACAATACAGTTTCAAAATATCGTTGATAAGCCTCTGTTTGAGATTTACCTTTAAAAAAATCACCATTATACAAGTCTAATCCATCACACATATGCATGGATAATATAACAAAATCATAAGGAAAACTTGAAAGTTGTTGACTGATTCTTTCATTTAAATGTGGTTGATAACCCATTTCAACACCCATACGAATATCAAAACTATATAAATCTCTAAGTCTTAAAATTTTGCTGTAATAAGCTTCATAATCAATTTGTTCAGCAAAGATTGGTGCAGCAAAATCGTAATCCACATGGTCTGTAAACATTACACCTGGCAAATCTAGTTCAATTGCTTTTTCGATGTAATCTTCCATGGTTAGAGATTGATCCGCATCTGGTGATGCTTGTGTATGCATGTGATGATCAATTAGTTTTAAATTCATTTATTTCCTCCTTTTTTGAAGTTCTAATTCTATATCCTTTAGTGAAATATTTTGTTCTACCATAAGTACTAACAAGTGATATACTAAGTCGCTAATCTCATAAACTGTTTCAGTGTTTGAGTTATTTTTAGCACCTATAATGATTTCACTTGTCTCCTCACCTACTTTTTTAAGGATTTTATCAATACCTTTCGTAAATAGGTAAGTCGTGTAAGAGCCTTCAACAGGATTTTCTTTACGCATCTTTATTATATTATAAAGTACCTCTATAATGTTTTCATTTGTTTTTGAATCCAGTTTAAAGACTTCATCAAAGAAGCAACTTCTACTGCCAGTATGGCATGCCACACCTAC
>CAZRKJ010000078.1:0-5600 GCA_964600775.1 uncultured Acholeplasma sp. | reverse complement strand
AGACCCAAATCTTGAGATACCGAAAGATGCCTATGTTGTAAAGACTGCTAAGGAACAACCAACATGGGTTGTATCAGAAAAGTATGATCAAACATTAGTAGATTTAGGTGTACGCATCATACAAATGGAAAAAATTGATTTAAACAAATTACTAGATATTCTTGGTGAAGAAAAAATTGATAGTTTATTTGTAGAAGGTGGTGCATACACACATGCAACATTTTTAGAAGCAGGACTAGTCAATAAGGTTTATGCATTTGTTGCACCAAAACTTATTGGTGGTAAACATGCATTAACACCGATTGCTGGTAAAGGTGTATCTTTAATGAAAGATGCATATGATTTAAAAAATGTCAAAATCAAACACTTTGATGATGACATCTTAATTGAAGGATATATTAAATGAAAAAGGTATTATTTGTCGTACTTGCAATTATCTTAAGTACAACTTTATCTGAATGTAGTTTCAGTCGTCCAAGTACTATAGAACCACCTGTTGATGAAATACCTGATGAAGAAGTACCAGTGATTGAAGACCCGGTAACAGGATTGGAATACATTTTATATGAAAATGATTTATATCATGAGTTTTTTAGTTTGGAAAGTACAGTTGAGATTCAAATGCATATCGATCCAAGTGAACTTCAATTGATTCAAAGTGATTTTGATCATTATAGAAGTATAAATAGTAAGTCACCAATCTATAGGAAAGCTGATATTACCTTCATCATAAATGGCGTTAGTCATGTTTATGAAGAAGTTGGTATTCGCATGAAGGGGAATACCTCAAGAACATCTTTTTATAATATTGAAAATGGTATGTATGATATGATTCACTTTAAATTATCATTTAGTGAGACATTTGATGACACTGAAGATTATGTTAATCCTAAAGTTTGGGATCAAGCAGATAGAAGTGAAAGAAAAAACCGCTTATTTGCAGGTATGGAAAAGCTTGATTTAAAATGGAATAGAGTACAAGATGAGACATATTCAAGAGAATACTGGGTTTATGATATGTTTCGTTCATTTGGTGTATTAGCACCAAATATTACACCAGTTAACCTTAAAATCAATTATAGCGGTCAACTAGAGAATTTTGGTGTTGTTTATGCACTTGAGACAGTTGATGATTTGTTTTTAGAAAAACGTTTAAGTACAAAACACTTAGAGGGCGATTTATATAAGGTTGGTTGGGATCATCAATATGGCGGTAATCTAACCTTAGATACACTAGATAGAATCGGTATTGAGGACGAAAATATACCATACTTTCCTGTATATGACTTAAAAACAAATAAAAAAACAAGTGACCACAGTCACATGCGTAATTTAATACTAAAACTCAATAACGAAAACAGACCTGGAGATGTTGTACACTTAGATTATTATATTGCCTTTGAGGCAGTAAGTTTTCTATCAGGTAACCCAGATGATTTAAGAAATCATTTCAACAATTACTATATCTACTTTTTAAAGGATAGTGGCTTAGCTATTTTTATTCCTTATGATTATGATCGTACCATGGGGATTAACTGGGACTGGAATCCAACTGGTAATGCAATGACAAGTTATAGTCCTTATACAAAGCGTACCACCATGGGTGAAGGTAATAACCAAATTAATCCACTCGTTTTAAAAACAATTGCTAGAGACAGTGGTATGGATCAGTTAATATTAGATTACCGTGCATTAATACTTGAAATCGTTGAATCAAAATATTTTGATATCAATCAATTTAGAGCAGTATTTGATATCAATCAAGCTAAGTATGGTGATTTAACACAGTATGCTATAGATGCATTATCGAACAAAAGTGTTTCCTTTAATTTTAATGAAACTATTAATATGGCTGTAAGTGCGTATTTAGAGCGTAAATTAGAAACCGTTAATAATTTAATAGATAGTTATCAATAACCTATAAAGAAAACTGACTTTAAATTCAAAGTCAGTTTTTTCTATTTTAAATTGCATCTCTATTAAGTGGCATCGTCATACATCTAGGACCGCCTCTACCACGTGAGAGTTCACCGGATTTAATTTCAATAACTTGAATGCCATGTTTTTTTAATAATGCATTGGTGACAGTATTTCTGTCATAACATACAACAACGCCAGGTTTGATTGCAAGTGTGTTTGCACCATCATTCCATTGTTCCCTATCTTGCGTAATCGGGCTGTTGTCACCACAAGGAATCATTGTAATCGGTGTTTTTAAACTGTATGAAAATACATGTTTTAAACTTTGATGTTTATGTGTGATTTTAATCGTGCTATCTTCATTTTTATTTAAGATATAAATATCTAATTTATCCATAAATTTTGGATGCACAACAAATTTAGCATAATCAACTTGTGTAAGGATTGTATCTAAGTGCATAAATGCACGTGTTTTAGGCATATTAATCGCAAGTACAGTTGTAATGCTTGTAGATTTAAATAAGTTTCTTGCAAGTAGTTCTATACCATCTGGATCTGTTCTTTGGGATATACCGACTGCAATCGTATCTTTACTTAAAACTAAGATGTCACCACCTTCTAAAGCTGCTTCATACATCTTTTGATAAGCAAGTGGTGTCGATTTATAGTCTGGGTGATATTTAAAGATATATTCAGCAAATATCGTTTCTCTTTGTCTGATTTTTGAATGCATTTTATGTAAAGAAATATGATTAGTTATACTTGAAAATGGATCACGCTGAAAGTATAGATTTGGCATCGGTTCTGTAAGTAGTGGATGATCAAGTGTCCTTAATTTTAGGGATAGGTTTTTAATACCTTTTATTTCAGTTTTTGGTATACCTGCAATCATAGATGCAATCAATTCTTTTTTTGTTTTACCTAATAAATATTTTTTAAGTAATTTAATCACTCTTGGATCACGTAAATTAGATTCATAGATAAATTGGTCAATAAACTTACTTTTAACATCCTCATTTATTAAAGCACCTTCAACCAAATCGGTTAAGTAGATGACCTCAACACCATTATTCTTTAATACTTCAACAAATGCATCGTGTTCTTTTTGTGCATCTTTTAAGTAGGGGATATCATCAAAGAGTAGTGCCTCTAAACTATTAGGGGTAAGATGTTCAAGTTCTAAACCGGGGCGATGCACTAAAACTTTTTTAAGCGCACCGATTTCACTTGTTACAAAGATGTTTTCCATGTATTTATACCTCGCTTTATAAAAATTATATCATGTTAAGAGAATATATAAAAGTCATCAAGAAGAGTCAATAAGTGAAATAATTTTACATAATTTGATTTTGATTATAGGTTTTAATGCAACCATAAGATAAATATCGTATAATAAGTGCGCATTATATTTTTTGGAGTAAATCAATGAAAATTTTGTTTCAACTATTTATTTTAATACTTTTTACGGTAATTGGGGAGTTGATTGCCTTTTATTTACCTTTTAAGTTTCCAGGTAGCTTAATTGGGTTAATCCTACTTTTTTTAGCATTGCTACTTAAAGTCATTAAAGTGGATTACATTAAGGATGTTTCCGGGTTTCTGCAAAAATACATGGCATTTTTATTTGTACCACTTGCTGTGGGGTTAATGCAGTATTTTGATTTGATTGCACTACATTGGTTAGAATTAGTTTTAGTATTAGTTGTTTCCACAACTGTGACATTAATTGTTACATCTATTCTTGCTCAAAGAGGTATTAAAGATGAATGATATGTTATGGACTGTAGGGTTAACCATTGGGGTATATATTGGATTTTATTATCTACAAGATAGATATAAGATTACATTACTAAACCCATTATTATTAACAGCAACCTTTATTATTATATTTTTATGTGTCGTTCAAACTGAATATGTTGTTTATCAAGAAGGCACACAACTAATTTCATTTTTCATAGGTCCTGCAACCGTGTCACTAGCATTACCTTTATATGAGAAACTACCTATACTTAAAAAGCATTGGAAGGCTATTATAGCAATACTTTTAATTGGTGTATTTATACATGCAATAACGATTGCAGGTATAGCAGTGTTGTTAAATGTTACAGATGTTATGCTTGCAACCTTTATACCAAAATCAGTAACTACACCGATTGCAATGGCAATCTCTCAAAGCCTAGGGGGTATTGAATATTTAACAGTTGTAATAGTTGTTTTAACAGGTGTTTTGGGTATTATAATTGCACCTCCAATATTTAAGTTATTTCATATAACAAGTCCAATGGCTAGAGGCTTATCCTTAGGTGCAACTGCACATGCAGTTGGTACAACCAAAGCAATCGAATATGGAAAGTTAGATGCATCAGTTGCAACCCTATCATTAATCATCACAGGCTTATTAACTGTCTTGTTTGCACCACTCATTTATCAATTATTAACGATGATTGTATAAAAAATTAACATATAATTAGATTAAAACCCTCACTTATGATATGATATCTAAGGTTTATCATAGTGGAGGTTTTTTATTTATGTTAAATGTTTCAAATGTAACCTATCAAATAGGGAAAGATATCTTATTTGAAGATGTCAATTTAAAATTTACTAAAGGTAATTGTTATGGTGTGATTGGGGCAAACGGTGCCGGTAAATCCACCCTTTTAAAGATTTTAGCAGGTAAACTACCAACAACTAGAGGTAGTATTACCATGGCCCAAAATCAACGTTTATCTTTCTTAGAACAAGATCAATTTAAATATGATGATTTTACTGTTATTGATACAGTTATTCAAGGTAACAAGAAGTTATACCAAATTATGATCGAGAAAAATGAAATTTATGCAAAACCTGATTTTAGCGAAGCAGATGGCCTTCGTGCGGGTGAATTAGAAAGCTTATTTGATGATATGAACGGTTGGAATGCAGAATCAGATGCAGCTATTTTATTGACAGGTTTAGGCATTGAAGTTGAAAAGCATTATGAGCCAATGAAGAATTTATCATCAAATGATAAGGTAAAGGTTTTACTTGCACAAAGTTTATTTGATGCACCAGATGTTTTGTTACTGGATGAACCAACCAACCACTTAGATACAAAGGCTATATTATGGTTGGAAAACTTCTTGATGGATTTTGAAAATACAGTCATTGTTGTATCCCATGATCGTTACTTTCTAAATAAAGTTTGTACACACATCGCAGATATTGATTATAAACAAGTTACACTTTATGCGGGTAACTATGATTTTTGGTATGAATCTAGTCAGTTAATGTTAAAACAAGCTAAAGAACAAAACAAGAAGAGTGAAGAAAAGATTAAAGAACTACAAGACTTTATTTCACGATTTAGTGCTAATGCATCTAAATCTAAACAAGCAACATCTAGAAAAAAAGCATTAGACAAAATAGAGTTAACTGAAATCAAAGCAAGTACAAGACGTTATCCATATATTAACTTTAAGTTTGAAAAAGGATTAGGTGATGACATCTTAAAGGTGGAAAACCTATCTAAAACAGTAGATGGTAAAAAAGTTTTAGATAATGTTTCATTTACACTTGGTAAAACGGATAAAGTCGCTTTTATTGGTGAAAACGATAAAGCTGCATCCTTGTTGTTTAATATTATTAATGGTGTGGATACACCAGATAGTGGTAGTTTTAAATGGGGAGAGACAGTCTTA
>CAZRKJ010000077.1:0-5677 GCA_964600775.1 uncultured Acholeplasma sp. | reverse complement strand
TAAAGCTATATTTGTTGGACATGATCATGATAATGATTTTTCATTTATGCTCCAAGGTATATTACTGGCTTATGGTAGATATTCAGGGTATAACGCTTATGGTTTTTTAGAAATTGGCGGTAGAGTCATTGAAATTAGTGCAGATAAACAATTAAGTACGTATATCTTACCGTTAAGTGAGGCAGCTAAATGAAAATTAAAGATTTTATTTTAGGGTGCTTGGGGTTGTTTGCTTTTAGTGTATTAGGGTTCTTTCTTTTTGGCACACTTATTTTAAGTTTATCTATACCTATTTGGATTATTTATTATGTAGGCTGGAGGCGTAATCATGATTGAGATATTTACATTTATTTGCATCATGAGCATGTTTTTGGCACTAATTCTATCGGTTATGTTATGTTTACTTCGTATTATAATCGTCATTAAAGATAAGAGATCATTAGTCGCATCGATTTTAATTGTACTTATACCGGCTGGTATTGGTTATTATCATTATTATCCTGAGTCTAACAATATAAAAACGTGGTATCAGCGAAGTGTTGTTGTTATGTTTATATTGACATTATTAGGTAGTATATTCATGGCATTTATAAATATACCAGAATTTGCACAGTTTATTTTATACGGATAATGATAAAAGAGTTTCTGAAAAATTATATTGGATGAGAAAAAACCTAAATTTAATACGATATAAATATACGAACGATAGGTGCACGCCACTATCGTTCGTATATATTTTTAAGCAGTTATTATGCTATTAAAGTGACTATCAAAATCTTTAAAAAATCTTCTTGGAAAATTTGAAGCATGTAAGAACATAGCATAATGTTTACGCATTTGATATAGGCATTTTTCTGCGCTTATAAAGTAGGCTTTTTTATAAGCTAAATCATTGTGGTCTAATCCTGCTTTTACATCGTATATGATATTTATAATGGCATCCATTAATATATAGTCATTATTTTCTATTAAACGATCATCAATAGGTTCAATCGTTGCATCTATTTGATTCATTTCAAACTTTATCCATTGACTAAATCTATTAAAATAATGTAAGAAATCTAATTTAGTTTTAAATGTAGTTTGAGTATGTGAGACTAAATAATTAAAATTATTATGTGTGTCTTTGTATAGCTGTATTTTCATATGTCTCGCTTTCTACCAAAAAGAAAACGCCATAGCATTGATGGCGTTTAATAGGCGTGCACTTATATTAGCACCATCAGTCAAGCATTAGCACCTTACTATTTGCAGGTTGCTGAAGGGTCATCGAGCTTGTCTCTCACCTTCTCTTTATGGTAGGTATATTTTATATGAATAATTAATTTTGTCAAGTAAATATTGAATGAATCATTATAGATATTGTTACTTAAGGTTTAGTGTTTTGTAACGTAATGATATAACATCTAGATACTATAGAAGGAGATGGTTGAATTCAATACGGTATTGGAAAATACCCAGCCATATAGTGTAGTTAAGACATGTAATCAGTAAAATAGTAAGATATTAATATGTATTGGTAAAAATATAGCATACATAATGACATACACATCGATAATGGTCGTCCTGTGGTTTTTTTGATCTATTTTTCCAAAAATCCAGGTAAAAATACATTATTGTGTTAATATAGCACTACTAAACTAAATGATGCGAGGCTATTTATGAAGAAAGTTTATACGTTAATTTATATCGTATTAAGTGCATATTTATTTATCGGATGTTCAACTGAACCTATTGAATTTGAAAGATTTGAAGCAGTATTTGAATTCCTTGAATTAAGTATGCCAGAACAAATTAATCATGATTTTAAATTACCAACACATAGTGCAGCAAGTATTTCTTGGACATACAATGGGGATTTATTAGATGGTGACTTCATCTATCAAACGCCATTTGTAGATGAGATGCAATCCATTACAGCACACATTAGAATAAATCGAACAACGCATAGTTTTGATCTGCCTATTTATGTTTTAGCATCAGACTCTGCAAGAAACATTAATACAATCCATATAACAATGGACCGTACACTAAACCAAGTATCACGTACAGAATATAATGATATTGATATTGAAGTTAGAGGCAGTGTAAATGGGCAAGTTGTTGACATCTATCAAACAGATCAAGCATTAATTAGAGGTCGTGGTAACTCTACATGGGGTATGCCTAAGAAGCCATTTCGTATTAGATTTATAGAAGAAGTTTCTATATTGGGACTACCAAAAGCAAGAGATTATGTCATGCTTGCTGAATATTCAGATAAATCTTTATTAAGAAATACAGTTGCACATAAATTATCATCTATGTTAGAACATATAGATCATGTCATTCAAACACGTGTTGTAGAACTATATGTTAATGGTATTTATGAAGGGGTATATACACTTACAGAACAAGTAGAACTTCGTGAAGAAAAACTGTTTTTTGAAAGTAAAGCAGGTGTTGTTGATACAGGATACTTCTTAGAACTTGACCACCGTTTCTTTGAAAAAGGAGGGGTAGAAAATGTTGATGGTATTGTTGTAGCTGGTCAACCATATGAAATATTAAATCCAAATACTTCAAACAATAATTATACACCTGAACAAACAGCATTTATTAAGCAATATATCATCGATATGGAAACTGCATTAAATAATAAAGTTGGGTATGATGCATTTATTGATGTGGATAACTGGATTGACTACTTTATTGTTCAAGAGTTATTTAAAAATGTTGATGTTGGCTATAGTAGTATTAATATCTACAAGTTACCGGGTGGTAAAATTAAACTAGGTCCACTTTGGGATTTTGATTTATCAATGGGGAATGCAGATTATATTGATTATAGTCCATATAATTGGTATGGCATGACACAATATAAAAACCGCTGGTTTAGATTAATGATGGCTATTCCAGAGATACGCCAAATGTTTAAGGATAGATATATTGAAATATACTATGATTATATTCCGAAACTATTAGATGGCATTGATGTGATGTCTGAGGCTATGGCACCTTTTGCTCAAAGGAATTTTAATAGGTGGCAAATACTAGGTCAATATGTATGGCCAAATCCACCAGGTATCGTAAATTCAACCACATATGAAGGACAAATAGAATATTTAACAAAGTACATCAAGGACCGTTCAGATTGGATGTTATTAGCTGTTCAATCACAAAACTTTTTAAATGGAAATTTTTAAAGTATAAACAAAATTTAAATGTATTAAATAAAAAAATAAATTGGGTTAGATGATTATGACCATCTACTTTTATTTTAAGCATTTACACTTAAACTGACATTATGTGAATATAATGTCATAGGGTCTTTCTACATTTAACCAATCATATATTTAAAGTATAATAGAAGGTAATACATTTTATAAAAGGAGTGACTATCTTGGGTAAAAAATTAATATACATGAAACTGATGGAATCTATACAAGCAGTTGCTCCAATTTCTTTAATAATTGTGGTATTAAGTATCATCATACAAGTGCCTTTAAATTTAATATTTAATTTCATCATTGGCAATTTATTATTAATCATAGGGTTAACACTCTTTTCAATTGGTAGTTATCAATCAATGGTTGCTATTGCAGCATCTATTGGTGAATATATTGTTAAGCGAAGAAAGTTAGCATTCTTTATTGGTATTGCTTTTTTAGTAGGTTTTTTGATTACTGTCTCGGAACCTGCACTTTGGGTTTTAGCAGATCAGGTTAAAGCGGTAATTATTGAACCTGTTATTATATTATCGATTGCAATTGGTGTGGGTATATTCATTATCATTGCACTTTTAAGAATTTTATTTCAATTTCAACTACGTATACTCATCATGTTTAGTTATGGATTGTTATTTGTCATAGCAATCATTGTCCATTTAATTAACCCGGAATTTATACCGCTGGCATTTGATTCTGGAGGGGTCACAACCGGACCCATGGCTGTACCATTTATTATGTCTTTAGGCTATGGTATATCTAAAGCACGTGGGGATAAATTTTCTGAAGAAGATTCGTTTGGATTGATTGGTGTTGCCTCGATTGGACCAATTTTAGCGGTGCTAATGTTGGGACTATTTAATAGTCCAAGTGCACCTGTATTAGATAGTTCAACAACATTTTTAGGATACTTAGTTGCGAATATCGTACAAATGGCAATTGCCATATTACCATTTATCATATTTTTCTTGGTATTCCAAATATTTGTCTTTAAGTTTAGTCAAACAAAAGTTATTAAGATATTTATTGCATTTTTCTATACCTATATTGGATTAGTTTTATTTTTAACCGGAGCCAATGCGGGGCTTGTGAATATGGGTTACTATATGGGTGGTTATTTTGCAGGCACTAACTTTGCTTGGATACTTATACCAATTGGTATGATATTTGGTTTTACCATTGTTTTTGCAGAACCATCAGTGATTGGTTTAAATCGTCAAGTAGAAGAGGTTTCTGCTGGTGCAATTAACAGAAAATTTATGATGACCTCACTATCTATTGGGGTATCCATTGCAGTTGGCTTATCACTTACTAGAGTTTTAACAGGTATGTCTATATGGTGGATTTTAGGTCCAGGATATATACTTGCTTTAGGGTTAATGTTTATCACACCAAAAATATTTTCTTCCATCGCATTTGATTCTGGTGGTGCAGTATCCGGTGCAATGACCTCAGCCTTTTTGATGCCATATGCATTAGGTGCTGCACAAGCATTAGGCAGTAATATTTTACTGGATGCATTTGGTTTAGTTGCTTTTGTTGCGATGACACCATTAATTACCGTACAATTACTTGGATTGATATATAAAGTTAAGTTAAAGAAGGTTAAGTCTACAACAAGTGATGATGAAATTATAAATTTAAATGAGGTGAAGTCATGAAATTAATGATACTTATTGTGCCTAAAAAAGAAAGTAACAAGATTGCTAAAATTATAGGTGATAACAAAATAAGTTTTCTAACGACAGTGCCAGCACATGGTACTGCAACAACAGAAATGCTTGAATACTTAAGTTTAGGTGATATAGATACAGATTTACTCTTAAGTATTGTAGATGATGCAGATGTGACAGCTATATTTGAAACATTAGAACATTCATTTGAATTTGTTAAGCGTGGAAAAGGTGTAGCTTTCACGGTTGAAATCAATGCTGTAACTAAACTTGGCTATCAATTTTTATATCAACAAACAGAAACAAAAGGAGCATTGGAATAATGGAAAATCAAAATATGGAAGTTATCTTATTTGTTTGTAATCATGGTTATGCCTATGATGCTATGTCTGAAGCAAGAAAGTCTGGGGCTAGAGGTGGTACGATTATCCACGGACGTAGTTCGCTTTCAACCGAAAAAGAAAAATTCTTTGGTATAACAATTCACCCAGAAAAAGATATTTTGATGATTGTTTGTCTAGAAGAACAAAAAAGTAATCTTATGAAAGTAATGACTGCAAAGTATGGTGTAAACACTGAAGCTAGAGGCTTGTGTTTCTCAATGCCTGTAAGTGATGCAATTGGGTTTTCTTTTGAACCTATAGCTTCTACAAAAGATTAATAAAGTATTGGATAAGGGATTGGTTAATCAATAAAAAAGGGTACGCATAACAAAATGAGTTAATCTATTTTGTTATGCGTACATATTCTTAAGTTATATATTATATTTTAATAAACCTACATAAATAAATGAATTGC
>CAZRKJ010000076.1:0-5796 GCA_964600775.1 uncultured Acholeplasma sp. | reverse complement strand
CTGTAAAAGTGATTATTAAAACATCTCTTTAACGTCTAAAACCCATCATAACGATGGGTTTTGTTTATTAAAGTATTTAAAACTATGGTTGAATAATAATACCAGAACCATCTGTAATAACAGTTGGTAATTTACCATCCCAAACATCATAATATAATTGCTTAATAACAATCTCTGCAATTTCTTGAATCGTTAAGAATCCACCTGTACCAGATGTTTCAAAATCAAGTCTTTCTGCAGAGGTTGGAAATTGTAAGTCATACATTGTTTGAATTGCATTCACTGCTGCTGCATTTAATACCGCTTGAGCTTCTGCAGTTTTTTCTGCAACTTCAAAATCTGCTTGAGCTTTAATTAATGCAATTTGTGCATCCACTTCTGCTTTAATTCGGTTAGTTTCATTCAGAACATCTTGTCTTGCTTGTTCTTGAAGGGCAATTTCAATTTGTTGAATTGCTTTAGCTTTATCTTGAATGATTTGTTCAATTTCAGTACCCGCATCGACATCATCTATAGAAACAGATACTAAAGTAATATGATAAATATTCATCAAATCATTTGCAAGTACATCTCTAAATGAGCTACGTACCTCTTCTAGAGAAACACCCATAATATCAAAGATGTTATGTTGTGTCGTAATACTTTGTAGATTCTTCTTAACAATAGAGTTTAATTGTTCGGAAGAAATATCTACATTGCCCGTTGTTCTATAAAATAAACCAGCATTCTGTGTTTCAATATTATAAATAACAGTAATTTCAAACAACGCATAAATGCTATCTTCTGTTTGAGAATACACTTCAATATAAGCCGTACGGTTTGTTGTTGAAATTGTTGTTACATGTCTAAATGGCGATTTAGCATGTAACCCTTGTCCATAAGTTTCTTGAAGGACACCACCATTTAATTCATCAAAGATAATCCCAACTTCATTTGCACCTACGGTTGTAAATGAACCAAATAAAATAACTACAAAAGCAAACGGTGCAGCAAGCAGTGATAAATAAATCTTTTTACCAAATTGCTTTTCATAATATACAATTAAACTGATTGCACCTGCAAGTAGCACAACAAATAAAACAAAACTACTAATAACATATACCATGTTAAAAAATCCTCCTAAAATAGATACATATATCAACTTAAATATCAGTTAAATCCCCTGAATATGTTAGATAAGTGTTCACTTATATTATATCATTTTCACACTAAATATTATAATATTCGATAATGCTTTAAATACTTTTATAATGCCCTTTAATCTAAAACAAAACCCATCATAAGATGGGCTTTGACTTTTAGGTATGTCTATTTTTTAACAATTATAAATCCAATATGTGTCTGACTATCTTTTTCAAATACATATGAGAAGGTGAGCTCTGTACGTTCTGGATTGTTTTCAAATGCTTCAATTAGGAAACTTACCTTTATAGTAAGTACATCATTTACATATGTATAATCACTTGATGTAACCACATAGTTACTTGATCCATTTAATGACTTAAATGTATAACCTGCACTTGCAAACCTAATCATGATATCATCATTTAGGTTTGTTGTTATTGCTTCATTAGATTCTCTAAATGGTTTCGTATCTTCAAATACAACAATGACTTCTATTTCTTGAGATAGCAATGAATCAAGATAACCTTCTGCTTTGGCATATACGACAACCCTATAAAAACCTGCGGTTGTAAATGTATAGCTGTTTGTTGAAACTGTCGTATCTGATCCATTAACAGATACAACATAAGATGTTGCATCGGACACGACATCAAAAGTTAATGTATTGTTTTCAAAACTTAGATTTTTAGGTGTAGTAAGCCTTGGTGTTGGTTCTGGTTCACCATCTACAACAAAAGCAATCTCTTCAGAAATTAAAGAGTCTAAATAACCTTCTGCTCTTGCAACCACACGCACTCTATAACTACCTGCTTCAAAGGTGTAGCTATTGGTTGTTGTCGTGTAGTTTTCATCCGCAGATAATATCAGATAGCTGGTTGCATTTGGTACACGGTCAAAGGTTAAAGTATCTACACTAAATCTTAAATTTTGTGGCGTACTTAACCTTGTAGGTGTTGGTGTGCTTGCACACCCAACAAGTGCTACTGCAAGTAAAAAAGTTAATAAAATTAATATTTTTTTCATGTCATCAGATCCTTTAAAAATTTACTAACTATATTGTATCATTTTTTTATGAAAATAGCAGTTGTACGTATGATGGATTATCAATAAATGGGTTACGGTTACCTTGGTAACTAAATATGATGTTATTTCTATTGATTTCAAATTGATCTACTGGATCATCTATATGCCACTGAATTAATACATTTAACAACCCCATAGTGGTTGCAGTTGATGTATAGTTTTCACCTGCAAGGACTTCACTAATAATACTACTTAAACTAAGTTCATCATATCGTACCATCATGTAGAAGAATATTCTTGCAACATCACCACGATGTGATAAGCCTGGATCATATGCATATTGGCCAATTGTGCCAAATGAACCTGTACCGTTATCAAAATAACGGTTTGATCTAGAACTATTCACAGATGGGTTGATTGCGCGTAAGTTATGTGGGTCACTACCTAAATTACGGCTAGAACCACTAACTCTTGGAATACCTAGTTTAGAATTAGGCCAAACATGTTCTCTTGCCCACGTTTCACCTGCATCCCAATAACGTACAATTGGGGTACTACTGTAAATACCATGAAGATATGTACCTTGAGGCGTCATAATTGCATCCGATTGTTCTAAGACAAATCGTGCCTCATCATAACTAATGTTTCTTCTGTGTGTTGATATTAAGATATTTTGAAGTGCTTGTTTAAAACTTTCACCAGTTAGATCATTTAATCCAGCATAGTAATTTAGTAAGCCTTGTTCACTTAAAGCACTAAACCCTGGAACAAGATTACTTCTTTGTGATTGGAATCTAGCCTTTAAATCAACTAAATTAGCCTCATCCATTTCCGGTAAATTTTCCGGTATAGATGTTTCAATAACATGTAAATATAATGTATAGGTTGACCTTAAGTTTTCAAAATCATAAGTTTCATAAACAAGTTCATATATACCTAATGTATCCATATCATATGTAATATCAACTAAACTTGTTTCAAGTAAACGTCCATAACGGTCTATTGCAGTTGGTGGTGTAACTTCAAAATCATCACCTAAGATTGCATAAACTATATCAGATCCAGAACTTAAAAATACTGGATTTAAAGTTGTTGTATATCTGTTGATTGCTATGAAGTTATCAATTACACCAGCTTGTGCTGTTAAAGTATTAGTTGTTCCAGAGCCAGGTGTGTTTAAGACAACACGGTATCTAAAATTTCCCGGAACTAAGTATGTTACTGTTTGATAAGTGTCTAATAATGTGTTTTTTAGATTAGTTACACCATCTGTATTTTCAAGTGTTTCCCAAATATCATTTCTAAATACTTGGAGGGCAAACAATGCATCTCTATTGGTATTTTTAATATTGCTAACAGCTGTAGAACTCCATGCGGTATAGTCAAATGAAATTTCTGTTGCTTGTTCTGTTAATCCAGTTAAGTCAAACTCAATATAAGATTCATTTGAATCTGATATAGGAGAGAATATCATTGCATGACTTGTGCCAAATGTATTAATTTGAGTTCTAAGTTTTTGTAATGTATATAAAGTATTATTTGAGTTGTTCGTAAATGAGATTTCTGTGCCTGCATATCCGGTTACATTACTGGAACCAAAATCTATATTATATAGTTCACTCTCAATAACTTGACCAGGCTCAACTATTAAATTCCATTTAGCATATAATGTAATACTTTCAGTGATTGGTGAAAGTATATCAAATGCATCACCAGAAAAGTTAGGGTTTAAGTACCAACCTTCAAATTCGTGTGTATCTAGAGTTGGTAATATCGGTTCAATCACTGATTCATTTGATCGAACAATACGGTTGACTTGTGCATCTAGATAGTTAAATGTGACTTGGTGTAGTCTTTCATTAACATTTGGTTCAACTATTTCGGTCCATTTGAAGTTATCAATTACCGTTTGAGTTCCCGTATCCGATGTCCCTACATTTTTTATAATAATTACTGAATTAACCGGTAAATCCAAATTACTTAAACTCACTTTATGTACTGTTGAATCTGCACCAGAGAAATTGCCGAAAACAGGTGTTGTATAAATAACAGACCCATTTGCAATAATTTCTAGTTGTCTAGGAGCATTACCAGTGAATGCTTTTCTATAATCAAATGAAAGTTTGTCTATACCATTAGGAAAAGTTATTCTCAAATAACTGTCTAGTGCTCTTCTTAGCATTAAACAAGAACCGTTGATAGAATAATCTCCTTCGTTTCTAGTCTGGAATCCTTCCCATAATGTACCATTTGAACCATTAAAGGTTTTATCTAAATAGCTTGCGGTTAAACCTGTTACATTAAATTGCTCCGTGAACGACTCGGTTAACTGTATTAAAAAAGTATTATCACTATATATAATCGTATGGTTAGATAATATTGCATATGCTCTAAAACTCTTATAAGTATCACCTTCAAAAGTTCTTAAAAACTCATTTGTAGATGCTAGTGATGATGATGGTATTTTAGTACTATTTAGTAAGGTTAATACATTTTCACTAGCAGATGCTAGAATACCGTATTCTATGACATCTGCCCTTGGATGATCAACATATCCTAATAATGATATATATCCTTCTCTAATCCCTGTAACATTTGATAAGTATATTCTTGGTTTAATATCTATGTTTTCATTACTTACTTCCTTTAATGTTCTAGACATTAAAGCACTGAATCTATAGTTTGGATTTGTTGATACAATTTGTCCATGTTCATCTGCCCAATAACTAAAGTTAAGGTTAGTAGGTGTTAATGTTACAACTTCATTATAGTTATAACTCATTACTAGTCCATTAATTGTAACAGCAACCATATCACTTGATACTTCATATAAAGGCCTTACAATGGTATCTTCAGTTATATCATTTGGTAAATCCCAACCAATAAAATCAAAACCAGGTTTTGATGGATTTACTAAAGGCAGTGTAATAACAAAATTTTCTTGAGGACCATAAATAACATCAATGATGTCATTATTAGTATCAAGATAAGTTAATGTATAGGTGTTTGATGCCTTGTAGATTGCTATAACTTTTGTAGAGCCACTTGCAGTAAACTGCATATATTGGTTTGTATATGCTTCACCATTATGAACAAAATAGACAAACTCTAATGTTGGATATAAATCATTTAATGCAATACTTACTTGATTACCTCTAGGTGTAGGTACACTAGATTGATGCTCTATGCCTGAAGGTGTACGTATAGTGATATCTAAAGTAAAATTATCTACTGAATAGGTGTTTAATCTAGGCATCAGGAATAGTAAAAAAGTCGCAGTAAATAAAATAATAATTAGCCTTTTAAATAGTTTCACATTAAGTGCCTCATTTCTAAAAAATCATTTAATAATTAACATTAAATTATATCATATTTAAATTTATAAATATACCTATTAAAAAAGGCATGATAACCAAAAATATATTAAAGCTGCTAACAATCTTTGATCACCATACCAAATTAACTTATAAAACCTTAATACATTAAGTAATTATTATGTATTCATTAATAAACCAATGACGAGTTCAAATAGTCCTTTTAAAATGAAAATTACTATTTCAATGAAGGTGCCTGCTATCTGAAATATAATATGCCATACATTTGCAAATGAAACTGCAGATACAAATATTAAAATTGCAGGAATAACAC
>CAZRKJ010000075.1:0-5873 GCA_964600775.1 uncultured Acholeplasma sp. | reverse complement strand
AATAGTGATAGGTGGGAGAACAGTCATTAATGTTGTTCTGGAGTCTGATATGCTTGCCCTCGAGGAGGTTGTTGTAACTGCTCTAGGTATCTCTAGAGACAAAAAAACTCTGGGTTACTCTGTTCAGCAAGTTCAAGGAGATGAATTGAACAAGGTTAATCAAACTGACCCGTTAAGTGCTCTTCAGGGTCGTGTTGCTGGTGTTCAAATTCGGTCTACCACAAATATGGGTGGTTCAAGCAAAATTTTAATTAGAGGGGCTTCCTCAATGCTTGGCGATAATAACCCCTTAATTATTGTTGATGGTATTCCTATGGATAACCAGAACTTCAACTCAACTAACGCTCAAATTGGTAATGGCGGTGTTGACTACGGTAATATGCTAAATGATATAAATCCTGGCGAAATTGAGAGTATGTCAGTTTTAAGAGGAGCCGCTGCTGCACTTTATGGTTCACGTGCAGCTAACGGGGTAATCATTATCACTACTAAATCTGCAAAAAAAGGAAAAGAAGCTTTTTCTGTTGATTTTAGTTCTTCTGTTGATTTTGAGCAGGTATCAGTTATGCCTATTCTTCAAAATAAATATGGGGGAGGAGCTTATGTTACTGGAGCAGGAAGTAGTCAAGGTTTTGAAGAAGCATTAATTGGTGGATCTACCTATTTAATTCCTCAATATTCAGTTGATGAGAGTTGGGGACCACGCTATGACCCAAATATTAACGTACTTCATTGGTGGGGTGCTATTGATTATGTAAAAGGCGTAACAACTACTCCTGAAACAGCCCCTTGGGTTAGTCCTAAAAATGACGTTAGCTCATTCTGGGATTTAGGTAAAACTTTTAGTAATAATATTGGAGTTTCAAAAACAGGGGAAAATTACGGAATTAGATTTGCCTATAACAACTCATTAACTCAAGGCACAATGCCTGGTTCAGAAATGAATAAGAATTCATTTAAATTAGCATCTAATGCTAGTTTAACTGATAGAATATCAGTAAACTCTAATTTAACATACTCGTCAAACTATGCTAAGGGACGTCCTGAAACTGGATATGGCGACAATAGTGTAACCCAAAAGTTTTTCCAGTGGGGTCAGCGTTCAACTGATTTTGGAAGGTTAGAAAACTATAAGAATCAGGATGGGACCCAAAGATCATGGAATATAGGTGGTGTTAATGATATTCTACCTAAATATGCTGATAATCCATACTGGACATCTTACGAGAATTATTCCGAAGACCAACGTGATAGGGTTTATGGTAATGCATCTCTTAACATTAAAATTACCGACGATCTTTCATTTAATGGTGGTGTATACGGTGACTCATATACATTCTATGTTCGTGAAAGAATCTCTCTTGGTTCTCAAGCATCCTCATTTTACGAGGAAACTGTACGCGTAAACACAGAGTTTAACTACGAAGGCCGTTTGAATTATTCGAAAAAAATTAACGATATTGACCTAGGCGGCCTTGTGGGCGCCAACAAGAGGAATGTTCGTTACGATAGGAACACAGGTACTACATCAGGAGGCTTAATCGTTCCAGGACTTTTTACACTCTCGAACTCTAACGATGACCCAACACTTAGTGATTTTACAAGTGAGAAAACAATAAATAGTGTATTCGGGCAATTTAGTGCTGGTTATAAGCGATTTATAAATATGGAGGTTTCTATGAGAAACGACTGGTCTTCTACATTACCCGAAGCAAATAATTCATATTTTTATTGGGGTGTAGCAGGTAGTTTTGTACTTACTGAACTTGTTGAAATTCCTTTAGTTAACCTAGCTAAGGTACGTGCAGGAAGAACACAGGTTGGTAACGATACAGACCCCTATAGAATTGACCCAGTTTATAATTATAATGTAGATGGTTCATTTGGTACTTCTCCTCGATTGTCCGTAGGAACAACAATGTCGAACCCTGATCTTAAATCAGAAACTACCACCACTACTGAATTTGGGTTGGATCTAGTTGCTTTCCAAAATAGGGTTGATCTAAGCGTAACCTACTTTAACAAGCTAACAACCGATCTAATTATTAGCCTTCAAACATCTAGAACAACAGGATATGCTTCAAAGGCTATTAACGCTGGTGCTCTATCTAGTAAGGGCTGGGAAATTTCTTTAGGCGTTATTCCAGTTCAAACTAAAGATTTCCAGTGGCAAATTAGAGGTAACTTCACCAAGTCAAAAATGGTTGTTGAAGAGCTTTATGGCGAAATCAAAACATTGGATATTGCAAATGCTACTTTTAGGGGTGTAACCCTTAGGGCAAGTTTAGGCGACGAGTATGGTCAGCTTTGGGGATACGATTTTGTTTATGACGATGAAGGGAATAAGGTAGTTGATGGTGATGGATCTTGGCTAAGAACTCCTCTAACACCACTCGGATCTGTTTACCCTTCGTTTAATCTTGGTATTGCTAATAATTTTACTTACAAGAATATTGACTTAGGTATTCTTCTTGATATTCAGCAAGGTGGTAAATTCTACTCATTAACACATATGTGGGCAATGTACTCAGGTATGCTCGAAGAGACCGCTGGTGTTAATGATAAGGGTAATGAAATGCGCGACCCCGTTTCTGCGGGTGGTGGTGTATTAAATGTGGGTGTTCAAGGTGATGTTGCATTCAATCCAGACGGTACATATACAGTAACCAATACTACACCTAATACAACCTATATGGAGGGTGCAGATTGGGCTCAAGCTCACTATCATGCCTATGGTACACCAAGTGCACAAAGTGTATTTGATGCAGATTACATTAAGCTCAGAGAAGTTAGTTTAGGTTACACCTTTAACAAGCCTTTATTCAATAATGCAATAAAGAGTGTTAGACTTGCTGCCTATGGACGCAATTTAGCTACCTGGGGATTAGACCAACCTGGTTTCGACCCAGAAATGACAGTTAATGGTTCAGGTAATATTCAGGGTATGGAAGGTGGTTTACAACCATTATTCAGAACATTTGGATTTAACCTCAAACTACAATTTTAATCTAGTTTAACAAAATAATATTGAATATTATGAAAATAATTAAATTTATGATAATAGTGCTAGTCTTTGCACTAGGAGGTTGCGATGTGGATTACTATCCAAGTCCTAACTCTCCAACCTCACCTCCTTCAGCTGCAGTATTTAATAACACTGTCCATAGTATAGTTTTCAACACAAGAGATGAGTGGTTCATGGGTAGATTTACACTTGCAACTATGCAGCAATGGCAGCAGTCTGAGTATGGTGATGAGGACCGTTTCGCATATCGTGAGTCTATGAGGCAATATTGGGGTACTTTTTATTCCAATCTTGAAAACCTTAGGATTGTTATTAAGCTAAACGAAGACCCTGCTACAATGGACAATATGTTGGCATATGGTGCCAATGAGAACCAAATTGCATGTGCACGAATAATGATGGCCTACACCTTTAATATTATGGCCGATACATGGGGCGATATTCCATACTACTCTTATGGTAGTGACAATCCCAATTTCCAAGCATTGCAGTTGGCAGGTGAAACAGAAGTAATTTACCCTGCTTATGCTACACAGGAAGAGATTTACACCGATATTTTAAAAGAACTAAAGGAAGCTCATGATCAGCTTGACGCTACCAAAGCTGGGTTTAAAATTGGCGACGTGATATATAACGGTAATGTTGCAAAGTGGAAAAAGTTTGCAAACTCGCTTCGCTTAAAAATAGCCCTTAAAATTCGCAGTGCCAATGCTTCCCTAGCAAATACCCATATAAACGAGGCTGTTCTTGCTGGAGTATTTACTTCAAATGCTGATAATGCAGTATTTGCTTTCGAAAGCGCTGATAAGAATGCTTCACCAATGTACCGTGCATGGAACGTTGGTAACAGAAGCGACTTTGCTATTAGTAATACCCTAGTTACCTTGCTTAAAGGCGAGAATATAAGGGAAACACCAACTGGGGCAGATTTGAATACAAATCCATTCCCTGGCCTTCTCGATCCTAGATTGGAGCAGTACGCAGAGGTTAACAAGGATGGTAATTACGTAGGGATGCCAATTGCTGAAAGTTCAGCACAAGCGGCTGTTATTAAATACGAATCGTTACCTAGCCGTGCTAACATTATTGATAAGCCCGACTATGGTATTGTTCTATTGGAATTTAGCGAAATTGCATTTACCCTTTCAGAAATTAACGCATGGGATCAAACGCATTACGTGAATGGGATAACTGCTTCAATGCAAAAGTGGGGTGTTAGTGCTCCCGATATTGCTGCGTACGTAGCTTCAGTTCCAGCAGCTAACCAAAGGAATGTTCTGACTCAAAAGTACATTGCGTTGTATATGGATGCTCATGCTGCTTGGACAGATTACAGAAGAACCGGTTTCCCCGATTATCTCGTAAAGCCAGGTCAAAATTACACTGTTTACGACCCCGCAACAACTACCTATCATCCATTTAAGCTTAATGCTATTCCAGCGGAGATCACAAACGACCTTCCTAAAAGGATGCAGTATCCAGCTTATGAATTTACGCTTAACGGCGATAATTATCTTGATGCTGTAGCCAAATTGGCAGGCGGTAAAGATAATTTAATTGCTCCACTTTGGTGGGATAAAAACTAACCACAGTTACTTGTTCTTTTTAAGAGAAGTTGCACATGTGCAACTTCTCTTATTCTTTTATCTCCAATTTTACTGAGTAATTTGAAATCGTAAAATAGATATTATGAAAACTTTTTTTTTAAGTTTTTCCATACTCTTAACCACATTTTTTTCGTTTGGGCAATTTCAACTTAACAATGTGTATTCTAATACTAAGAACATTTTGGGTTATACTGCTGCTGCAAGAGAGGTTCAGTTTTTGAAAAGAGGAGAGATGGTTACCTATTCCTTAGATCAAATAGAAGGATACCCACATCTTTGTAATAAGTTTAGTAATGGCATTATTACTCTTCAGAATGATACGATTATAAAAATCCCAATTAATTATAATGCATTTACAGATGCGTTCGAATTTGAAAAGGAGAACACTAAATTCATTATTACAAATAATTTTATCATAAAAAAAATTAAAATCGAAGGCAGGGAGTTTGTTTATAGAGTATTCACAAGCAGAAAGGGCGAGCAGTTAGATGGATATTTTGAAGTTATTGCCGAAGGGCCCAATTGCCAGCTATATAAAAAGTTTAAAAAGAGTTTTTTAGAACCAGTCCCGAGTGAAACGCATTTTAATATGGCAAAGTCGGCCAGATTCTCAGAAATTGATTCATTATATTTTATTGGTTTCGATGAAGATATTACATATTTTAAAACGAATAGCAAAAAGAATATTTTAGGTTCCTTTAAAAACCACAAAGACAAGTTAAGTGAGTTTTTAAGAAATAGAAAGTTTAGCTCTAAAAATGAGACTGATTTAATTAGCCTGGTTACCTTTTACAATAGTCTATAGTATCTTTACACTTCTTGTTGCTGTTTTCCTAATGTGTGATGAAATTCACTCCTAATTTAATGCGCTTGCTTTCTAAGCAAAGCTAAACTCCTTCTTTTTATCCACACAAAGTGCCCGTGCTCACGCTTTATTTCCTTCAGACCTCTATTATTCCAATTATTTTAGAGCTTGCTAGTATTTTCAACATCTCTTCTAAGATCCATTTCTTATATTTCATATCTCAAATGTATTATTTTGAAATTTAAAATATCATTCCGAACTTATTGGGGGGCTAAAGTAGTGGATGTGGATGCGATGATTTTTATCAGCTATAATAGAAATTTTTATCATTAAAAATTTGATGTAAATGATTCTATTTATTACATTGCCGGCGTTTTTAACTATTATTAGCTCAAATTTTGTTAACCTAAAATTTATTCTATGAAAAAACTATTTG
>CAZRKJ010000074.1:0-5930 GCA_964600775.1 uncultured Acholeplasma sp. | reverse complement strand
TTAGAATGCCTTTAGAACAAATGGGTGATTCTTTAGTTGTCGTTACAGACGAAGATTTATTAAAAGTTCACGTCCATACGAATCAACCTGGGGTTGCATTAACACTCGCTCAAAAATTTGGTGAACTAAAAACTATTAAAGTAGATAATATGCGTACACAACACGGTAATATTACCGGACAAGATCATTCTGGGCATGATCACCCTGCAGTAGAACCACAATTAACTGCTGTTAAAAAACCAAGATCTAAATATGGTTTAATTGCTGTTGGTCAAGGTGAAGGTGTAAAAGCTGCATTTAAAGAACTAGGTGTAGATATAATTATTGATGGTGGACAAACGATGAACCCACCAACTGAAGACTTTATCAAAGCGATTGAGGCTGTAAATGCGGATAACGTAATTATCTTACCAAACAACTCAAATATTATTTTAACTGCTGAACAAGCAGCAAGTTTAACAGAAAACCAAAATGTCAGTGTATTAAAAACTAAAACTGTAGCTCAAGGCTATAGTGCATTAATTTCATTTGACCCGACTGCAACAATCGAAGAAAATTCTGAGACTATGTTAGAAGTAGTAACTAAAATGAAATCTGGTGAAATCACATATGCCGTAAGAGATACTGAGATGCATGGTGTCCAAGTTAAAAATGGTGACTATATTGGTATTTCAAAATCAAAAATTATCGTATCATCAAAAGATCGTTATGAAGCCGTAACTACTTTACTGGAATCTTTAGTAACAGATGCATCTGAAATCGCAACCCTATTCGTAGGTAACGGCGTTAGCCAAGAAGAAATCGATAATGTTGTTGAATTTATTTCAAGTATTAATGAGGACTGTGAAGTAGAAACGATTGATGGTAAGCAAGATATCTATGCTTACATCATTGCAGTTGAGTAAAATTTATTAAAAACTAAAATT
The DNA here is from genome assembly GCA_964600775.1 of uncultured Acholeplasma sp. Lineage (GTDB taxonomy): Bacteria > Bacillota_I > Bacilli_A > Acholeplasmatales > Acholeplasmataceae > Acholeplasma. The sequence continues at coordinate 5,004 of CAZRKJ010000074.1, read as the reverse complement.
TAATTATAATGGAAGCAAATAAGACCTATGTAGGTTTGCTTCCATTATTTTTATGAAATTATTGATTTTTTAAGATTTAAGTGATATTATCTTATCGCATGCTCGGGTGGTGAAACGGTATACACGCTACCTTGAGGTGGTAGTGGGAGAAATCCTGTGAGGGTTCAAATCCCTTCTCGAGCACCAGCAAATATTTAAACCAAGCTTGATACATTGAATTTTGTATCAGGCTTTTGTTTTATTTCTAGCGTAAATACTTAGAGATACCTATCTATGGTAAAATATCTGTAGAACAGATTTATAAGGGGGATTTATGGCTAAATTAAAGGTAAGTATAGTTGATCAAAATACATTAAGACTTGAAGAAGCGGGTAGTGTTGGTGATATCATAGATTTAAAAACACTGCACTCAGTTGATGAATCAGTTATTATTGAGCAAATTGAACTCAAGCGTGATGAAATTTATAATCAAAGGTTTGCTAGCCTAAAGCAGACATATGATGCGAATGTTCAGTTAAAACTTAATGAGCAATTAAATGCTTTTACAGAAACCAAAAATGAACTGATACAAGCAAGACGTGATTTAGAAAGTAAACTTGCTCATGCTATCGCACAAAACAAATCAGAAGCGACTAATTTAGAAACTAAGCTAAGACTAGAGTTTGAAATTGAAAAAGAGAAATTAACCAATCAAATAAAGCTGATTGAATCACAAACAAAGCAAACTTTAGAAAATCAATTTAAAACAACAATCAATCAAAAAGATCAAAAGATTCAAGCGTTAGAAAATGATAAAGAAAAAATTCTCCTTTCAAATCAAATTGAGCGTGCAAATGAATTAAAAGCACTTCAAGATCAACTTCAAGAAAAACAAAAAGATATAGATATTTTAACTAGAGAGCGTGCAACTAGAAATATTAAAAACATAGGAGAAAATTTAGAAAATTGGTGTCATGAGCAATATAAAACTGTATCACTATACGGATTTAAAACATCAACATTAACAAAAGATAATGTTGTAACAAGATTAGATGGTGAACAAAAAGGCACCAAAGGTGATTATATCTTTAAGGTTTATAATGATACCGAGCAATCAATATTACTTACGAGTGCTATGGTAGAAATGAAAAGTGAAGCCTTAGAATCAGAGCACAAAAAGAAGAATGCTGATCACTACAAAAAATTACATGAGGATCGTCAAAAGAAAAACTTAGAATATGCAATACTTGTCAGTGAGTTAGAATATAATACAGAGTCAGATGCACCAATATTTAGTGTTGCTGAATATGATAAAATGTATGTTGTACGCCCACCATTCTTTATTACACTACTAGGTATAATCGAATCTATCGGTATGAAGTATGCTCAGATTATTACAGAAAAAGAAAATGAACGCATAGAGTTTAGAGAATCTCTAGAAATTATTAGTGACTTTGATAAATTTAAAGCAGAAATTTTAGAGAATGCATTTAAACATATTCAGACTCAAATGGATAATATAAATACGAAGACTGCTACAATTATAAAAAGCGCTGAAGAAATCAAAGAAAGTGCAAGAATTATCGTAGACTCACATCTAAAAACAATAAAAAATAAAATTGAAAGTTTTTCAATAAATAAGATAACAAACCGCATTAATAAGATAGAATCTTAATCTCAAACAGACCGAATATAGTTTATATTTGGTCTGTTGTTTTTAAATATTCATGTATTCAAAATTTTTTTCATACCTACTTATGTAAAATAAATATGTAGAAAGCGTTTTTATTATATAAAAGAGAGGGATAAAAATGAAGAAATTAATGCTTATGATAATACTGGTCTTCGCTTTATTATTAGCAGCTTGTACACCAACTGTTGATGATGATGACGATGATGACAATGGGGAATTAGAACCAACTGCCCAAGAGATTTTTGAAGAGAAATTTGAGTTTTTAGTAGAAAACAATTATGAACTTGAAATTAAGATACGTGATCATCAAACATTAAAAGATACGGTTGTTATGATGTACTTTGATGGTGATGTTGTTCAATATGTAGATGCAGATTATATCGCTTATTATGACAATAGTGGTACTCAATCAAAAATGTATGTCAAACAAGGTGATACTTATGCAGTATCTAATGTTAGTTCAGGTCCTAGTGGTTTACTATATTATGGATTTGAGTTTGCTCAGTTTACAAAAAATAATGAGACATCTTATATAATGATTGCTGATCAACATAGTACATTAGAATCATTTATTGCACTTGGTGATGGTGTAAGCAGTATTGATAGCTTACAAATTCGTGTAAATGAGACACATTTGACAGAAGTTATATTTAACGTCGTTGTTGGTGAGACAACGTACTTAGTTACGATGACAATATCCAACGTAGGGCAAGTTGAACTTGTCTTACCAGTATAATTAGGAGGCTCTATATGAAAAAAATACTTATATCCGTATTTTTATGGATGCTACTGGTTCTAGCTTTAACACCAGCATCACACGCAAATGATTTTAGATTTGAAATCGATCAAGAATATAGTTCTAGAGGTTATATTGATGGTGTTGAATATATTAGACGTCGTGGTACTATGACTTATGGTGAAGAAATTACAAGTCAATATTATAACTATATTGCAGTAAACCCTACAACTACAGATTTTAATATTGTAGCAAGTGATAATTATACGCCATTTGCATGGGGTATGACCAATATGTTAGGTCAAATCGATGTTGCTAAACAAAGATTCCCACATCTAGATATTGTTGCAGCTGTTAATGGTGATTTTTATGATATTAACAACACAGGACGTGCATCACATACACATATCGTTGATTTTGAAGTTAAGCATAGAGGATTAAACAATCCATCTGGACGTAGTGTTGTTGGCTTTAAAGAAGATGGTACGTTTGTTTATGGAAATCCTACATTCTTAGGACAACATTTAAATATTTTAAATGAATTTAATGAACTTAAAATGCGTATGAAAATTGATCGCATCAATCAGTTACCACAAAATGATTTAGAAATATCTATCTTCCATGAAAATTTTATTAGTGAAATTCCTGAAGGTTATGATAAAGTAATTGTTCGTGCAACAGATTTAAAATCTGATGAAGGTGGTAACATCAATTATTCTAAAGGACGTTTAGATTTAAGAACAACAGATGCTCACACCGTATCAGAACGTACATTTGTATTAGTTGGTAAAGCATTCCAAGATGAAAATTTAATTGTTGAAACTGATGTATTACTCGTTCAAGAACTATTAGGTAATGGATTTGAAGATGTTAGACATGCTATTGGTGCAGGTGAATCACTAGTATTAAATGGTGTTGTTCAACATACAAGATTTAGAAGTCTACCAAGTAATAACATGGCACATTTTCGTCATCCTAGAACTGCGATTGGTCAAAAGTCTGATGGCACAATTTTCTTCTTAGTTATTGATGGTCGTGATGCGATAAATGGCAAATTTGGTGTCAAATATAGTGAATTAGGTGAGTTAATGAAACTTCATGGTGCTGTAAATGCGTTTAACTTAGACGGTGGTGGTTCATCTACTATGTTGCTGAGAAATGAAGAGACCGGTGAATATGAAGGTGTGAATACATTCTCTGATGGTAATATACGTTCAGTTTCAAATGGTTTATTATTTGCTCGTGGTATCTTAGAACCAACATTTATTGAAATTCCATACCCAGATACAAGAGCACAATTTGATGCACCAACGGGCTTATATATGGATGGTGAAGGTGTCTTCCACTTTACTGGTAATAATGAGCATATGGAGTATATTTTAAAGGTTAATGGACGCCAGATGTTTATTACTAGAGAAACATTACCATTAATACTTGCACCTGGTCAACATGAGATTCAAGTACGTGTGAAGGGTAATGGTAGTTTCGCAAGTTCAGAATTTAGTGATACTTATGTATATAATGTGCATCCGAATGATGTCCGTGTCATCTTAGATTTAATTAGAAATGTAGCTAAAGGTAATTGATATGTATAAGAAAATAACCTTAGCAGATTATGAAGTATTAAGCAAAGTTGTTGGTAAATCCAATATTCAAATGGGTAGTGATATTGATCCAAAGTTTAGTCATGATCAATTAGGTACTGCTCAAAATATGCCTGAAATTTATATAAAAATAGAAAACAAGCATCAAGTAGCTAAAGTTATGGCTTACGCATATGAACAAACAATTCCTGTAACAATCCGTGGTGCAGGCACCGGCTTAGTCGGTGCTTCTGTACCTGTTTTAGGCGGTATATTACTTGATATGTCTGGTATGAATAAAATTGTAGAACTTGATGAAGAAAATCTAACCTTAACTGTTGAACCAGGTGTTAAACTATTTGAGATATATGATGCAGTTGAACCAAAGGGTTTATTTTATGCACCAGATCCGGGTGAAAAGCGTGCCTCAATTGGTGGAAATATTTCAACCAATGCTGGTGGTATGCGTGCAATTAAATATGGTACAACCAGAGAATGGGTAAGAGCACTTGAAGTGGTTACCCCAAAAGGTGAACGCATACAATTAGGTAGTAAAGTTGTAAAAAATTCAACTGGATATGGATTAAAAGATTTAATCATTGGTAGTGAAGGTACACTAGCAGTTATTGTATCAGCAACACTTAAATTAATCCCAAAACCTAAATTTACTAAGTCTATGTTGATTTCATTTGAAACTAGAAATCAGGCAATTAATGCATCACCAAAATTAATCAAAGACTATGTATTACCAACTGCAGTAGAGTTTTTTGAAAAACAAGCTGTTGCTTATAGTGAAACATTCTTTGGTACAAAGGTAGAACATGATCAAGCTAATGCATATTTATTATTAAGTTATGATGCAAATGATGAAGCATCATTAGATAAAGATTTAGCACATGTTCAAGATTTGATGTTAAATCAGTATGGTGCACATCATGTTGAAATCGTTGATCCATTAAAGAACCGTTCCAATATTTGGAATATACGTGGTGGATTTTTAAATGCGATTAAAG
>CAZRKJ010000073.1:0-5949 GCA_964600775.1 uncultured Acholeplasma sp. | reverse complement strand
CAATACTGGGTGTGGGTTTCGATATTTTGCTCTCGCCAAATGTGTAGGGGTAGCCCAGGTGGGCTTGTAGCCGGGGAAAGTAAACGTATATTTATATCAGTATTGTATTTGAATCTTAGGGGCCACAGTCCCCATTTAGGATATCCTCGTAAGTAGGGTTATATTTATTTAATTCTGTCCTTAGATTTACTGACTTATTAGCATTTAGCACTGGTACCAATGAGCAAAAATTGGTTAAGGATGGATTTCTGCAAATACTAACAAATGTTAATCCAGCGTTAATGTTCTCGAGTCCATCGAGATTGTCAAGGAGGGTATTCTCGCAAATATTTATTTTGTTCGCGCTTTTTAAGTTGCTAAGTTCATTAATCGATATTAACCTATTGTTGTTAGTAATATACAAATACTCTTCAATTAGCTCTACCTCCTCAAGCCCGTCTAGTGATGTAATTAAGTTTTGGCCCGAAATGTATAAACTTTTTAGCTCGTTGATACCCGAAAGGGCAGAGAGGCTGGCTAGGCTACTATTTCCCGTAATGCTAAGTTCTGCACCAGATAGACCTCTTAGCCCCTTAAGGCTCTCAAGAGATATATTTCTATTTAGATGTATCTCGTTTGTAAAGCCCCTAATGTTGCTAAGCCCTTGTATATTTTTTAGGTTCTCGTTATCAAAAATCTGAATATTTCCTCCCACAAATTCTAACTTAGACAGATGGGTAATGTTATCTAAGCTCAAATTAAAGTGGATATAAAGACCGCTATCGATGGAGCTGAGATTATGGAGACCATCGAGATTTTTTAGCATGTGAGACCTGTAGATGCTTAGTGAACCCTTGATAAGTCTAACCTTGCTGAGGTTTGATAGGTTGTTAATGTACTGACCGTTTATGTGTAGATTGTCATTTACAGAGGAAAGGTTGAAATTGTCTATGTCCTTTTGTGTGTTAAGGTAGTAGTCTTGGAATTGGGGTTCGTCCTTACGGCATGATTGTAATGAATATATTACAGCTACTAAAAGACACGTTACTGATAATGCAATTATTCTTTTCATAATTTGTTTTTCAATTGCCACATGGAACTCGCCAAAATAATCGTCCTTTCTTTGTGAGAAACATTTCTTATGGCTTGTTTCATAATATGCTGGCTTCAATATGTTTTCTTGTTCTAAAGTAGCTAAGTAAACTACATAATAACCCAATACCATAAGCTATTTGTTTGAAAGTATTTCGAGAGCTTTATCTAGCTGAGGGTCGTAATCAGTTTCTGAGTGGGTAGTGTCCCAGTAATCAGTTGGTACTTCTATTGCAATATCTGGGTCTATACCATCCTCGGTTAGTTCCAGCGAAAGGTTTAAAGTTTTGCAAATGGTGTAATTGAAGAACCAGCCGCTTCCTAAAAGCACAGGAATGGTTCCACCTGCTCCCCCGCCCGATTTTTCTCCAACTTGGATGCAATTGGTTAAGTCTTTTAGTATGGAGACAATCGAGTTTCCCAAGCTGTAGGTGTTTATATTGGTCAATACAATAAGCTGCGTAGAGCTGCTTACTAATCCTGTGCCTTTAATTGTAACGGGGTAGGGTTTGGTGAAACTATTATGGTTACTTCCATTTCTGAATTGGTTGTATAGCACTGTGTGTTCGCCTGTAAAAAAGATGTCGCATATTTCAAAACCTTCAAATCTCCCCCCAGTACAGTCCCGTAGGTCAAAAATAATTCCGTTGCTCGTATCGTATTGCCCAATTAGGTTTTTTACATGTATTATATCCTTAGGAGGTTCAGGCATAGGTAGCATACGTATATACATTACATTGTTTGAAAGTTGAGCTAAATGAAAATGCTCAAGCAGTACAATATTTTCAAATTCATGGTGTAGGTACGTGCGCCAGAACTGAATTCTTGTCTGGTGCTCAATTGGGAATATGGCTAGTTTATCGTTTTGTCCAATTGAAACATGCCTGTCGTTTAGTATGGTTACAATCTCTTGAAAGAGAGCAAGAGCTTGTTCGTCTGTTATTGCCTGTTCAAATTTTGGGGCATAGGTTGTGTAAATATCATTCCAGTTTACCCGTTTCTCGTTAAAGAAAACGTAGTTTTTATCCATAGTTTCCCAAAATGTTTCAAAGTTTGAAATGTGGGTGGTGTCCTGATTAACAATATCCTTCTCGCATGATAGCAATAAGAAACAGGCAAAAAGCAGCAGGGTAATTTTTTTTATCATAGTTATGTGTTAAAAGGATATTCCTAGTCCAAATTTATGCTGCGCATATGTTTGGTAGAATGGCGCTAAGCTATGGTGAAAATATTTAAAAATGTACGATATATTGATGTGGATAGTTTGGTAGGGTAATGCAACCTTAAATTCACTGTTCAGCATTCTGTAGTTGAGCAGATGGTAAGCTGTATTGGGGCGTAAAAAGTAGGTGTATGGGTTTTGCGAGAAGTTTAGATTAATAAAAGGAGGTTTGGGGTTATGCCCTATGCCCAATATTGAAAAGCCAAAACTGCCACTAATTATATGTTTTTTAACGGAATATAGTATTTGTATATAGCCCTTACCATTTAAGCCCCACAATCCATCAGGTGTAAAATTGTTGGCTATTTCATCCGCTTTTTTAGTGGGGTAAATAAGTTCTGCAATTAAACTAGGCCCAATGCCTAGGTTAACCTCCGTATTGGGGAGGAAGTTAGGTGTTTTCCAGTGCCACCCGAACTCAATATCCAGATTATTATACCTGTAAATGATAGCCTCCTGATTAGGAGCAATGTTGGTGCGCAATGCGGAGCTGCTTACCGATGTTGCTATGTGCGACTTCAGGCTTGATAAAGGGTTTACCCTATTCCTGCCATACCGAATTGAGTATATATTGCCAGCTAGGCCATTGGGGAGGTTAAAAGAGTTGGCATAGGCCAACCTTCCCACGGTTACCTGCGCTAAATGCCTACTTGTGGCTTGTGTACTATCGCTTTTGCTCTGGGCTGCTATAGCAATAGGTGAAATTAGTAGCAAGAAAAGGAGAAGTTTCATTGTTTTATAAAGCATAGAGGGAAGTATTCAAAATATGACATTTTATTTAACCTAAACTCCGTAAATCAAAGATAGAAGAAACAGTAAATTCACTCTAACTTTACTTTGACCTGTTTTAACTATATTTACCGGGCAAAGCACGAAGAAATAGCCACGGATATGGTTGGAGGCCTAGCCGAACGGGAGGGGGTAGCATTTAACTAACTGGGGATGCCAATAATCGTCAACAAGGGAGAAGTTAGCGATTTGATTTTTTTATTTCCTAACTAAATTTTCAAAATTTTCTAGGGTAGGATTTGTTTGGGCTATTATTTTTCCATCCTTATTGAAAAGATACGATATTCCAATATCGCGTTTGAATAGAGTAGTTTCTTCAAATGTAACAATATACTTTTCATAGCACCATCTATCACTAGCTAAATATTTATTTAGGACTGCTGTATCCTTTTCGTTTGATTTTATGAGGAATAGAATGTCAAGATTAGGACTGTTGAAATACGGCTTTAGTTTATTGTACTCTAGGTCGCATGAAAAGAATAAATATTCTGGTTTGGAAGGATTGAAACGTATGAATGTTAGGTACTTTTTACTATTTTCACCTATCCAACCTTTCTCTTTGAATGGAGTGAAATCGAAAGAGTCAACTTGTTTTGAACAGCCAGTCAGGGTAATTAAAAGAAATAAAATCAACAGTGTTTTCATAATGTTTTAATGTTTTGGATTAGTGTGTTCTAGGATTGCAGTCTTATAGTTTTCTAGCATACTATTTGATGAGGTGGGGTTTCCGGGTATTATAATCTTATTTTTCCCATCAATTAGGAAGGAGTTGAAAAACTTGTCGGGTTTTATCATATTTTCCACTAATATTTTCGATTCGGTATCCCTGAAAAAAAAGAACTGCTGTAGCCTTTTACTACTCATCAACCTGTAGCTAGGGTTGAAATTGTTGCCAAAGATAATGAATGCTATAGGCACCTTTTTCAACTCAACGTTTTTTGATACTAAGTTCTGCCATAGCCAGATTTCTGAGTGACACGAGTTGCAGCCACCATTTATGAGTACAATAATTTTTAAAGAATTGTTGTGAATAAGGGTATCAAAGGACTCTTGTCTACCGTACTCCATTGCTTTTAGGTTAACTGTGAGGTTAAGGTGTGTTCTCTTTTCGTAAATTCTCGACTTGCAACTAGAAAGTGAAAATATGATTAGGTATAAAGTAATAAACAAAATTAGTCTTTTTCTCATCATTTTAATTCTTTGGTGTTATGCTAAGTATTACTGTATTACCTTCTGAATCAATTTTACAGGGATTGCTGATAGACTTGGCTATTAGAAAGTCAGTTAGTTGCATAGGGCTGGTTTTGAAGTGAAATTTCCCATTCTCCTCAATGTGAACTAATGATAGCGTGCTTGAGAGTTCCTCCGATTTTTTGTTGTGAAAGATTTTTATGACTGAGTCATCGAATTTGTTTATAAGAAAATCGTAAATAATAATCCTGCTATCTTTTTGGTACATTGTTTTTATAAAGACAGTTGAAGAGTTTTGTAAGGCTTGGATGGTGGTGTAAACACCCTCTCTGTTGATTTTTTCCAAGAAGATGCTTGGATCCATATACTTCGAAAGTTCCTCTTCGTTGACCGCTGTTTTCCCAAAACCAAAATAGTAGATTGGTCTAAAACTGGTCGATTCGTATTCGTAAATAGTTGGTAGGAATGATTCTCGGTACAATCCCTTATTCCCAACACCAAAGAACTTCTGTTCTGAGAAATCAAAGGACTTGGCTTTAGTGGGTAAATACGACTTAATAACTTTATTTGTATCGCATAGATGTAGTCGGTAAGAACTATCATCGTAAAACCCAGTGAACAGCCAGTAGCAGTAACTGTTTACCTTGGCAAAATCGGAGGCTGTACGTGGTGTAGTAAATGAGTTTACAAAGTTGCCGTTATAATCGTATGTTTTAATCGTATTACCAATATCGGTAAGCACATCAATTGTTTTCAACGTAGTGTCAATGTTGAAACTAAGAATCCGGTTATATTCGAAAGGAGCTCCTCCGCTACTGCCAACTCTATTGATCAATTGACCTTTGTCGTTAAATAGATATAGTTGAACTATTACTACATCGTAAACAAAGTAAAGCTGATTAGCATATTTCACTATTAAATCATCACTTAGCACCAAGGTATCGTTCTGCCCGAATTGAATGTAAGAGAAAGTTGTAAAATCAAAGAAATCTTCGAATGCAATTTTGTCTTCCTGTTCTAAGTTAACTATTACACATTCTTGGGGAATATTTGGTGTTCTTGGGTTTTTGTTACAACCAGCAAAAATGAATGTTATAGCAGTAGATACAATAATAATTAATTTTAGGTACATAGTTGATTATGTTGTGATAGAATAATCCTAGCGTTCGTTGAAGCACGAACGCTAGGAAGGTTTAAAAAATATTTTAATAACAAATACATTGATATGCATCACAAGTTACTGCAGTCTGGTTTTGTTTACAGCAAATTTTCATAGTGAAACTGCTCCCGCAATGAGCCATAGATTTGTACCATGATGAGTCTGGGCTAGTTGGTAGCCCTGGTTTTTGTACTGAAGCATATGTAATGATGCCTATTAATGCAAAGGTGGTAATCAATACCAAAACTAATACTTTCTTTTTCATCTCTTCAATTTTTCAAGATTTCAATTAAGCGCAAAATATCATCTCTTTGTTTTTATTGTGGTTGCGCTTTTTATTACTAATAATTGCCCTCCTTAAGTAACCGCTGCATTGGAAACAGCAGCATAGTTGCGGGCGGAAATTTTCAACCAACCCTCGTGGTTGCATCACATTTTATCATATCTTTGTCATAACATAATTTACCTCCTTTCTTTTTTTTGTTAGGAGCGTGCGAAGGGGGAGCATTGGCTGTCG
>CAZRKJ010000072.1:0-6167 GCA_964600775.1 uncultured Acholeplasma sp. | reverse complement strand
CTGCATTGTATTTTGCTATCTCACAAATGGTTGTTGAAAAGACTGAAGAACCAGAACCGGTTGTAGATTCACTTCAACTCAAACAAATAGAACTGAAAAGACTTTATGAACGTGGTATTATTACTGAAAGTGAATACCAAACACGACTTGATAAAATTAATGGCAACTAAAGAAATAATGTCTATCCAAGAAGGATAGACATTAGTTTTTTTGTTTAGAAAGTACTTCATTTAGATGTTCGATGGTTAACGGTTTATGATAATAGAATCCTTGTACATAATCCACATCAAACTGTTTTAATATCTCAATTTGCTCAATTGTCTCAACACCTTCTAATACTGTCTTTTTAGACATTGAATGAGATAGGTCTAAAACAAACTTTAAGAAATGACGCTCTGTGACGGATTTATCAATTTTAGCAATAAAATCTTTATCCATTTTAATAATGTCTACTGGTAAATGTTTAAAGTATGTTAGGGATGAATAACCAGATCCAAAATCATCTAGTGCTACCATTAATCCTTTTTCTTTTAATTTTTTAAGGACAATGATTGTTTGATCAATATTTTCTAAAGCCATCGATTCTGTTATTTCTATAACAATCTGATTGTATTGAATGCCATATTTATGAATATAAGATTCAATATCTTCTAGAAAAGTTGGATGCATTAATGCTTTAGGTGAGACATTAATATCTACCGTCATGTAATGCCCTTTATCGTTCCATTTTTTAATTTGACTACAAACAGCATCATAAATAAAATTAGATAATTGCAAGATTGCACCTGATATTTCTGATAAGTAGATAAAATCATTTGGCTGAATTTGACCCAATGTTGGATGGTTCCAACGAATAAGTGCTTCTAATTTATTAATTTTATTTGACTTAAAATCTAATATAGGCTGATATACCATGTAAAACTCATTATTTTCTAAAGATGGTTTAATCGCATGTGTAATCTCATATTCTCTTTCTTTAGCTTCATGCATGAATGTGTTATATATAACAACTTGGTCTTTACCATTTTTCTTTGCTTTTGAAAGTGCTAAGTTTGCATACCTTAAGATATCACCATATTCTTTACCATGTTCTGGGTATAATGCAACACCTGCTGATGCTGAATAAAAATAAGCCTCACTTTGCTTAGACATCAAGTATTTGACACGGTTAATACTTAGGTTTGCTAAACGTTTAATCTCATCGATAGAATCTAACCTTTGGAATACAAGCACAAATGAGTCTTCACTCATACGTGCAACCATATGGTCTTTGCATAATTCTTTGAGTTCCTGAGCAATTAAGAGTAATGCTTGATCGCCCCATTTATGACCTTTAAGTTCATTAATGGCTCCAAAATCATCGATATCTAAGTATAATAATGCAAATGGAATATTATTATGAATTAGTCTTTTAACTTTAATTTCCAATCTATTTTTATTAATTAAACCTGTAAGTGCATCAAAGTAAGCTAAATTGAAATGCTTTTCCTCTAATAGAGTTAACTGCTTATTTTGTTCACCTTGTGAAATTAATACTTTTTTTAGTTCTTCATTATTAGATAAATATAGTTTGATACGACGATATACAATAAAATGATACACAATACCAATAATACCTAGTGATGCAAAACCTTTTATTGTTTGGATTGTAATATAAAGTTGTGGATCTGTGATATAAATTGCGATTAACCAATCACTTATCCATAAATAACCATATGCAAAAATGAAATATGTCAATGTAATTTCAAAAGCTTCTCTAAAAGCAGTCTTAACTTGTTTTTCTTCGTGTTTAATTTGCTTGAACATTGTCAACTCCAATTTATGGTCTATCTTACATTTTATACTTATTTTTATAAAAAGTATTTTTATAATGTGAAAAAAATATTAAAGTGATGCAATAATGACACCTCTACGTGCTTCATACTCTTCTTTAGATATGATGCCACGATCATATAAGTCGTCTAATTCTTTTAGCTTTTGTTCAACACTTGAACTTGTCTCTACACCTGATTGTGTTGAACTTGCAGCAATTAAACCACAAATACCAGCTATCGTTGAAGTAAATATTAAATAAATACTATAATTTGTTACTTGTTCTTTGGTTGCCTCACCGCGTTTGGCTTTATCCATCACACTTGCTGCTTTAAAGTTAAAATATGCAAGTATAAGTGGGAATATTAATAAACCCAATGGAAAGATCATAAATATACCAGTAATGATAGCAAATACTTGTGCCACAGTTAATAATGTTTTATTCATTGATTGTTTCTCCTTTTATAGACCTTGAATGATACGTTTTCTACGATCTTGATACTCTTCAATCGTGATTAATCCACGATCATATAAGTTATCTAGTTCTTTTAATCGTTTTTCTAAGGACTCACCCGTAGTTGTTGAGTCTTTATTTGAATCAGATAAAGCACCTAGTATGCCACAAATTCCGGCAGGTAGATTTGAAGTAAATATTAATAAGACACTCCAAACAATGACTTCTGTTTTCATTTCTGGATTAGTTTTTGCTTGACCCAAACGAATAAATATAATTACATAAACAACAGCTATTGCTAGCAAGATGATTGTAATAATTTCACCTGCAAACAATTCAGCCGATTCACCTGCAATTGTAAACAAAAGCAGTCCATACAACAAAAATATGGCGCCGTTAATCGCTACAAAGACTTGAGATACAGTTAATAAAGTTTTATTCATGACAAATAAATCCCCTTTTCGTTAATGCATACAATCATTATATTATAATTTCTTATATAATTCAAAATTTATATGAAAAATCATTTAACGACAGCATGTATCCAGTCAGGTACATAAGCAGAGGTACAGTTTGGAGCGACTTTCATCTGTTTATAAACACCTAAATTTTCAGCTATTTTAAGTACTTCATCTCTAAATGATTCATATGTTATACCGATTTGTGCAAAACAACGGTTCATCATCCACTGTGTGTGTTTTGAACTTGTTACTAATTTTGATGTTATTTCCTTTATGAGTTCATAAACATCTTTATTATCTAGTTTTTTTAATCGAACCATTTCTACTTTAATAACCCAAGCAGCACGGTTTAATAAATCACTATCTATCATGATTAGCGTATCATATAATAGATTTTGTTCTTTTATAAATATACCTACGCGAAACATAAAATCATCTATAATCTGTTCGAATGTCTCAGTCTCTAATAATCTTAAAACATCAATTGCAGTTAACATCTTTGGGTCAAAGAGCATAACTGCTAATAACCGGGCATCTGTGTTTTTAGTTTCCCATAGTTTATAAGCTAGTTCATGATTGATACCAATTTTATTTGCATATTTTCTTAGATAGCCTAATAAAACGCCGTATGTATTTTCGCTTGCTCCTGCTTTAATGAGCGTCTTTTTTCTAGATGGATTTGAATTATTCTCTAATTCTTTTAATATATCTTCTACTTTCAATCTTACACACCTCATACACTCTATCATATAAAAAAAGTATATGATTGGAAATCAATATACTTTTAAAATCGTTATTTATTTAACCTCTGTTACCACATAACCTAATTGATCAACTGCAGATTTAATCACTGTTTGGTCAATGGCTGCCTTAGTTTTAAGTACAGCAAATCCTTTAGCTAAGTTCACTTTAGCTGATGCAACACCTTCTAAGTTTGAGAGTGATTTTTCTACTTTTGCCATGCAGTTTTTACAGTGCATACCTTCTATAAATACGGTTGTTTTCATAATGTATTCCTTTCTTTTTTAAATGGTTTAAATCGTTTTAATCTAAGTGCGTTTGTAACTACAGATACTGAACTTAAACTCATTGCTGCAGCTGCAAACATTGGATTTAATAATGGTCCACCAAACACATGAAGTAAGCCCATTGCAATTGGTATACCAAGTACATTATACAAGAAAGCCCAAAATAAGTTTTCTTTAATGTTTACAATTGTTTTATGACTTAATTGAATTGCTGTTGCTACATCCATTAAATCATTTTTAACTAAAACAATATCAGCAGACTCTATAGCAACATCGGTACCACTTCCGATTGCTATACCAACATCAGCAGTTACCAGTGCTGGTGCATCATTAATGCCATCACCAACCATTGCAACCCGTTTACCTAACTTTTGTAGTTTTTCAACTTCATTTGCTTTATCCTCTGGTAAAACCTCCGATAAAACATGATCAACGCCTACATCTTTTGCTATAGCCGTAGCTGTTTTTTTGTTATCTCCAGTAATCATTATGACTTCAATGCCCATGCTATGAAGTTTTTGTATTGCTTTTTTAGAATTTTTCTTAACTGTATCTGCAACTGCAATCACACCTACAAATACATTATCTTTAGCAACAAACATTGGTGTTTTACCTTGATTAGCTAATTGATCTGATAATTCTAAATGCGATGATAAATCAATTTGGTACATGTTCATTAGCTTTAGATTACCTAAAAGTACATTTGATTGTCCAATAACTGCTTCAATACCATGCCCTGGTATTGCTTTAAAGTTATTAACTGTCCTAAATTTAATATTGGCTTCAATACCTTTTTTTACAATAGCTTCCCCCAGTGGATGTTCTGAACCTTTTTCTGCAGATGCAACTAGTTCAATGAATGATGTCTCATCTAATTGTCCCGTTAAAATTATATCTGTGACAACAGGCTTACCTTCTGTAATGGTACCCGTTTTATCTAATACAACTGTTTGAACCTTGTGTAGTGTTTCTAATGCCTCGCCACTTTTAATTAACACACCATATTCAGCACCTTTTCCAGTTGCAATCATAATTGCTGTAGGTGTTGCAAGCCCAAGTGCACATGGACATGCAATCACAAGTACTGCGATAAATATTGTTAGCGCAAAGTTAACATCATTACCACCAAATATAAACCATAATAGCCCAGATACTACTGCAAGTACGATTACAATTGGAACAAAGTAACCACTAATAACATCTGCTAACTTAGCAATCGGTGCTTTAGAACCTTGTGCATCCTCTACAAGCTGAATGATTTGAGATAATGCTGTATCTTTTCCAACTCTAGTTGCCTCATAATGAATTGTTCCATTTTTATTAATACTTGCACCTACAACAAAATCTCCAACTTGTTTTTCAACAGGCATTGATTCACCTGTTAACATCGATTCATCTATCGATGTATGTCCGTAAGTAACCTTACCATCAACTGGTAACTTATCACCAGGTTTAACAACAATGATATCACCAACTGCCACATCTTCTAAATCAACAACTACTTCCATGCCATCACGCACAACAATTGCTGTTTTTGGAGATAGCCCTATCAGTTTTTTTATAGCTGCAGAAGTTTTACCAACTGATATGGATTCTAAGTATTTACCTAATGTAATTAATGTCATAATAACTGCTGCAGTTTCAAAATATAGGTCATGTACGAGATGATGATTGCCAAGTACAATACCAATGAGTGCATAAATGCCGTATAAATAAGCCGCACCGGTTCCAATTGCAATTAACGAGTCCATGTTCGGGTTCCATTTAAAAAGCGTTTTTAAGCCTACTTTAAAGAATGGAAACCCTATAATAACAACTGGTGTAGTTAAAATAAATTGTATGATTGTAAAATTTAATGGTTCTATATTAGGATCTACAATATTTGGAACAAACAACCCAACCATTGGTCCCATTGATAAATATAGTAATGGCACTGTAAATATTGCTGAAATTAAAAATCTTAACCAAAGTGCTTTGGTTTCTTTTTCTTTTCTTAATTGATGGGCATCACTGGATTCAACCGCATCACTAATTTCATAGCCAACATTTTCTACAGCTTTCTTAATATCCTCTAAACTTAATTTTTCAGTGTCATAATCAATAATAAGTTTTTCAGTTGTTAGATTAACAACAACATTAGAAACACCATCTAATTTTTTAGTCGCACGTTCAACGGATACAACACATGCCGCACATGTCATACCTTTGACATTTAATTTTTCATGTTTCATATATTCACCAAACCTTTTTTTGTACCCCTATATAGGGGGTTATTTATATCTTACTAAAAATCCATGTCTTTGTCAATCCAAGCACATAAATAAAAAAAAGACATTAAAGTCTCATCAATTTAAATATGGAGCGGGTGAGCGGAATCGAACCGCCGTCTTCAGCTTGGAAGGCTGGGGTAAT
>CAZRKJ010000071.1:0-6229 GCA_964600775.1 uncultured Acholeplasma sp. | reverse complement strand
TATTTTTTCATAGTGACACCGCCATTTCTTATCTTACGCTTTGATTATATCAAATATTCCCTCATAAATTAAGTGTATTTTCAATAAATGGCATATTTGTAAAATTAGTTTCATAAAGTTCGTAATGTCAAACAAAAAGCATCCATTTTGGATGCCTTACTTGTTGTTTAATTATTTGATGGATCTTACGTCAATCACTGGTATAAATAATGGGGGAAACAGTGCACTGGTAAATATACTATTTACAGATGATCTAATTATTGGTAGCATGAATTGGATAGCACCTGTATTCATATAACCCAATATCTGTTCCTCATTTGGGAAATCCTGGAATTTGAAATTTGCTATAAATATGATTGAAAAATCTGCTGGAAAAGGATTTTCTGCAGTATTTTCTAAAATAACTGAAAGCCTTATAGTATATTCATCATCACTTAATTTATCAATCTTTTTCTTATACTTTGGAACGATTTTGTTCCTTTATAAAATTATATTCATCTATTCATACAAGATCAAATCTTAGATTAAGTTCATCTATAATTGTTATTAGTGTACTTAATGTGGGACTATTAACTTGCTTTTCAATACGAGCTATCGCTGGCTGCTTTAATCCTGTTAACTTTGCCAGTTCTTGTTGTGTTATGTTCAATTTTTTTCTTTTATTAACGATTTTTTGAATAATTTCTTTTTCTATTTCATAATGTTTACTCCATTTTGCTAGTGTTTCATTTTCTTGCTCTAACTTTGCAATTACATCATTAATATTTGTACTTTTACTCATATAGTTTCTCCTCTGTGGTATTAAGCTACTTAATTACCTTATTTCTCTTTAATAATTCCTGTAATTTTTTCTGTGCATTTTTGATTTCAATTACTGGTGTTTTATTACTTTTTTTAATAAACCAAGATAATAACCATATCTCACCTTCCAATATCGAAAATGTAATTCTTATATTATCTGGCCTAAGTTCATATATATTGTCTGTTAATTTCTAAATTGCTTCTCTTTTAAAATCTTTATTAATTTGCATTCCGTGTTCTTGTAATTTATCTAGATACTTTCTTATTTCATTATATGTTTTTTTTAATCCAGAACTAAGAATATAGTCAAACAAGGATTTTAGTAATTCGCTATCTTCATCAGGAAATTCATTTATTACCATAACTATCCTCCTTGATCTATTTAACAGTATATGTAATATAACATATTTGTTATAATTTATCAAGTGTTTATTATTAGTTATTTTAAACCGAGAAAAAAAGCATCCATTTTGGATGCTCTCATCTTATAATTCTTTAAATTGTGTAAAGTCAATTTCGGTTGGTGTTGCACGACCGAATACATCAATATCAACCATCATCTTCTCTTGGTCAGCATCTACTGCAGATACTTTACCAATTTGGCCTTCAAATGCACCTGAAATGATTTTAACTTCTTTGCCAAGTAGATGTTCATAACTTGGTTTAGAAATGATGTTTGCTTTTAAAAGGATTGGACGGATTTCTTCTTCAAGTAAAGGCACTGGTTTTGTACCACCACCAGAAGATCCTAAGAACCCAGTAACTCTAGGTGTATTTCTTACAACAAACCATGAGTCATCTGTAACTAACATTTCAACAAAAACATACCCTGGATAAATTTGTCTTACCTTTTCTTTATCCTTACCGTCTTTGTTCTTTTCAATATATGTTTCTTCAGGTACGATGATTTGAAAAATAAAATCTTGCATACCCATAGAATCTACACGTCTGGCTAAGTCTTCTTTAACAGCTTTTTCATATCCGGAATATGTTTGAATGACATACCAACGTCTTTTAGGCGTTTTAATTGCCATTAGATTAATCCTTCAAGTAATCTTAGGATAATGATATCTACACCTGATACAAATGCAGTTACGATAAGTACAAAGATTATAACACGTACAGCATTATCTAAGAATTCAACAAAGCCTGCCCATGATACTTTTCTTAATTCCGGGAAAGCTGGTAAGAAAAATGGGTAAACTACAAGCGCAAGCCCAAGTAGTGCAATAACAAGTACTGTCCACGCAAAGATCATATCATTTGGTGAACCACCTAAAACAGGGAAACTTTCAGGAATATGAAATCCTTGAACATTTCCTAGAATCATTACAGCAAGACCTGCTGTAATGGTTGCTAATACCCCAAGAATTAAAGATTCACCTTTATATTCTGTGGTTAATATTTCCATTAATTTATTTTGTGGTTGTTGTTCTTTTTTCTTAATCGCCATAAAAATCAACTCCTATTTACTTTCTTTATGCAGTGTATGTTTGTTACATCTTGGACAAAACTTGTTCATCTCAAGTCTATCTTTGGATATTTGTTTGTTTTTAGTTGTCGTAAAGTTTCTACTTAAACATTCTGTACAAACTAATATAATTTTTTCTCTCATTAAAAAACCACCTTTTTAGTGGTTATTTGTTGGTAATATTATTTTACAACAAGTAACCCACCTAGTCAATGCTAAACTATTATATCACATTATATCTACATTAAATCTTATAAAATTTATGTTTTTATGTGTAATTAATAATAAATTATTATTCTATCCTGTTAATTATATCTGTTCTTGCTTTTTGATACTCTTCTTGTGAAATCAATCCGCGGTCAAACATCTTATTTAAATTAAGTAATTTATCTTCGATACTATGATTAACTGCTACAGGTTTGTTTTGTCTATTCGCATCAATGATGTTCATAATCGAGAAAACTACTATCGTACCAAATATACCGGTTATTAAATAATTACCATCTAATAAACCTGTGGTAGCGATTATTCCAAAAGAAATGATTGCTAAAAATATATTCCAGCCCGTACTATATTGTGCAAGCATACCAGCTATAAATACTAATATTGCGATTATACCTACAAATATTGCCCCGCCAATCAGTAATACATTAATACCATCTAATGGTACTTCCGGTATAAACGCTACCAAAATCGCTCTAAAAAGTAATAATCCAATTGCCCCTAACCCTAATAGTAATGCGGCAATAATTGAAAAGATTAATACAATTGTTGCAAACTTAAATCTTCTTTTACTTTGCATATAAATCCCCTTTGATTTTTATGTTTTATCTTATTTTTACTTTTATTCTGTAAATAGCGTTTTTAATACTCTTTACATCTTTGTTTAAACTTTTAGCAATACTTTCTATGGTTAAACGTTCATCAAAGTACATACGTTTAATTACTTCTTCTAGTGGTGATAGATAAACATTACTTACATCAATTGTATGTGTTATGGGTGTATATGTTTCTTGAAGTAGTTCTACTTTTTCAGTTAATATGTATTTTGCTGATTTATCCTTTAAACTAATAAACTTACGATATAAGATTAATTCAAAGTATTTAGTAAATGTTTTATTCATTGTTTCATCAAAACGTCCGATACATTCTAGAAGTGTCATTAACGCTTCTTGAAAAAAGTCGTCTTGATCCTTCATAGGTATATAGAATTTATGAATATTTTTCCAAATGAGGGGTTTGTATTTTTGAAAGATTATGTCCATAATCGCTTCTGACTTCGTCGTACGATATAAATAAATTAGCTCATAATCATTCTTATACATACCATCACCTAAATTGTTTCATATAGCAGTAATGCACAAGCAACGCTAACATTTAAGCTATTAACCTTACCCAACATGGGTATAGATACTAATAAGTCACAACCCTTTTTAATTAGGGGGCGCAATCCAAAGCCTTCATTTCCCATTATAACTAATAAACTTCGATCTTTAGGTATATCTTTATAACTGGTTGTTGCTTCCCCTGCAGTACCAACAACTAAAAAGTGCTCATTTTGAAGTTTTAATATGGTTTGATATAGATTAGATACCAAAATCAACTTAACATGCTCGATTGCACCAGATGATGTTTTTGCAACCACCCCAGTTAAAGGCACTTGATGCTTTTTACTCATAATCACACCGTCATAGTTGGTTGCTTCTACACTTCTTAGGATTGCACCTAGGTTGTGTGGGTCTTGAACTTCATCTAGCATTAAAAAGCGTTGTTTTTTGGTTACATCTAAGACTGTATCTAATTCTATGTAACTATAGTCTTTAACATCTGCCACAACACCGTTATGCACTGCATTTTGGGTTAAGTTGTTTAACTGACCTTTATTGGTATATTCAATTTTTATACCGTGTTGTTCTAAAAATTGATTAAACTTATAATCACTGTTTTTTTCATCAACATATAGTTTATAGATGGGTCTTTTATTCAAAACCGCTTCTTTAATGACATTCTTGCCATAAATAATCATAGATTTTCTCCTTCGTAAGAAAAAGGTGCATCGAATGCACCTTTACTTCATTTCTGAAATGACATGTATAATGCGTCGAACCGCAGTTTTTAACCATTTATATAAATTTGTTAGGATATACATGAGTGGATAACTTGTATAAATTAAAACAATTAATAATAAGTTTTGAGATAAAGTCAGCGGATCAGATGTTGTTACATTGTTAATTGTTATAATTGGTTTGATTTCTAATAACTCTGGTAAGAAGAATAATGCAAATACAGCAAGTGATAATACGGTAAAGAATAGAATACCACGTCTTGTATTTAGTGGTTTTGTCACACTAAATAAAACCATAAATGATAATGCAGTCGCTGTTAATGCAATCATTGTTGAAACACCGCTATGCTCATTAGGCCCTAAATTAACATCTAGCCCTAAAGCATAAGCAAGTCCATAAATGATTAGCGCATTTAATAGGACAACAATTGCACCAGGTAAGGCATCTTTAATAATTTTAGCTAAGAAGTTACCTTCAATACGATTATTATTGTATTCTAATGCAATAAAGAATGATGGTATACCAATAACTAGTAATTCCATAATGAGTAAATGACTTGGCTTTAATGGATATAATGCTTCAGATCCAGTTAACCCTCTAGTAATTACAAGTAAACTTAAGAATAAAGTAAATAACGTCTTTGTTAAGTATAATTTAGAAACTTTTTGAATATTATTAATTACACGACGGCCTTCACTTACAACCTTTGGCATATTTGCAAAGTTTGAGTCCATTAGGACTAAGTGACTGACGTTTCTAGCTGCTTCTGAACCAGATGCCATCGCAATCGATGTATCTGCTTCTCTTAAGGCTAAGATATCATTAACACCATCACCTGTCATAGCAACCACATGACCATTATTTTTCATGGATTCAACAAGTAATTTCTTTTGGTGTGGGCTCACACGACCAAAGACTGTATATTTATTTGCAATACGCACCACTTCTTTATCAGACATATTTTCAAGTGATACATAACTTTCAGCATTATTTATACCAGCTCTTTGACTAATACGTGAAACAGTAATTGGGTTATCCCCAGAGATTACAACGACATTTACACCATTATTCTTAAAGTACTGAATCGTATCTGGTGCATCTGCACGGATTGTATCTTCAATCATGATAAGTGCAATCGGTTTTAATTTACCTGTTAATTCTTTTGTTTTTATTGGTTCATCTGATTGAACAACCGCTAAAACTCTATAACCTTCTTGCGCTTGTTTTTCAACATCATTAGCAATCATGTTATAGTCGTTTCTAAAGACAAACTCAGGTGCACCAATAGCAAACGTACCAAATTTATCAAACTCTACTGCAGAGTACTTTCTTGCCGAAGAAAACGGAATTAAAGCTTTATGACGGATACGTTTTTGATTACCAAAACGCTCATATAGTGCATCGGATGTTAAGTTTGAATCATTTTGAGCATTTAACATAGCAGAGACTAACTGTTTTAAATTTAAGCCTGGTACAGTATCATATTCAATGACAGATTTTACTGTCATTGAACCATCTGTAATTGTACCGGTTTTATCTAAACAGAGTGTGTCAATTCTTGCAAGCATCTCAATACAGTATAGTTCTTGTACTAAAGTATTGTTTTGACCTAAACGCACAACCCCTACTGCAAGTGCCACAGATGTTAATAAGAATAATCCAGATGGTATTAAACCAATAATTGCACCCGCTGTACGTTCAACCAAAATGGGTTGAATGATTTGTTCATAATTTCCATTTAAACCTAAGAAATATAGACCTGCACCAATTGGAATAATTAAGAACCCAATGATACGTACAATTAATTTTAATGATCTAAAAATATCAGATTTAGGCTTTTTATATTTTTTAGCTTGGCTTGTTAATTTTTCAATATAAATATCATTACCGA
>CAZRKJ010000070.1:0-6387 GCA_964600775.1 uncultured Acholeplasma sp. | reverse complement strand
ATCAACAGGGGCTGCTGCTGCAATCGGTTTAGTATTACCTCAATTAAAAGGTAAATTAGATGGAACAGCATTACGTGTACCAACAATTACAGGTTCAATTGTTGACTTAACTGTTGAATTAGCAAAAGAAGTTACATTAGCAGAAGTAGATGCTGCATTCAAAGCTGCTGCAAATGAAACTTTACAATATCAACCAGATCCGATTGTATCAGCTGACGTCATTGGTTCTCATTACGGTTCAGTTTATGATGCAAATACAACTCAAATCTTAAAAACAGATGCAAGATTTGTTAAAGTAATGGCTTGGTATGATAATGAAATGTCATATACTGCTCAATTAATTAGAGTAATGGCAAAAATAGCTAAATTATCACAAAAATAAGAAAAATTGCAATCGATATTACCCCGTAACTAAGGTTGCGGGGTTTTATCTTTAAAATTTAATTTTTATGCTTGTAAAATGAAAAGCATAGGACTATAATGGATAAAGCATTATGCCAAAGGTATGTCATATATATACTTTCAACGCATAAACCAAATATAAATATTAAAGTAGTAAAAAGAAGAAGGCGATTAATTAATCATGAAAACTTTAATTCGTGAAGTCATCAAATTAGATCAACAAGCAAGACAAAAAATTGAAGCATTAAAGAAAGAAAGAGAAGAGATTTCTAGTGCTTTTAAAGAGATGAAAGCAGATTTAAAAGCACAACAAAAAATAGAAATCGAAGCTCAAGCCAAGCAATTAGAAATCGATGCACAAACGTTATTTGAAGAACGTCTAGCTCAATATCAACAAAAGACCAACATTAAAGAAGCCAGTATCTTACAGCAGTATGAGGCAAATAAAGATCAGTGGTTAAAAGATTTAATGGTTTTTATATTGGGTGATGTCAATTGATAGGCGCATATAATGCATTAGTCACTAAAATTAAGACGATCCACTCCAATGATTTAAAAGCTAGTGATTATAATGAATTACTAAAAAAACGCAGCATACAAGACATTACATCTTATCTAAAAAAGCATCCAGCATATGATGAGGTTTTAAGTAAGATTTCAGAATCGAATGTCAACAGAAGCCGATTAGAAAGTTTGATTCGTCGTCAAAAGTTTAATGATTTAATGCGCATAATTAAATTTTTGAAGATGAAAGATCAGTCTTTCTATCTTTTAAGTTTGTTGCATAGAGAACATGAAGTTTTACTCGCTATGATCCGTAGTTTTATTTCCAATGATGTTTACGATGTTGTTCAAGATTTACCGGTTTATTTTAACCAATACTCCAAAATAGATTTTTAAGCGATAGCTTTAACTAAAAACTTATTTGATTTTGTTGAGGCATTAAAAAACACTAAATATTATGAAATGTTAAAACCATTTCAAAAGATAAAAAATGAAGACATCAAATACTATGAATTTGAAGCACTCTTTGAAAATGATTATTATGCATATGCTTTTACGCATATTGATAAAAATTATAAGGGTAGACAAAAAAAAGAGTTAGAAGATGTGTTCAAATCTCGTATTGAGATTGAAAATATTACAAAGATATACAGACTTAAGAAGTACTACAAGGTAAGCAATTTAGAAATAAAGTCCACACTAATTCCTACTAATAGATTAGGTGAACAAAAAATTGATCAATTACTTAAGATAGATGATCCAAACTTAATTTTATCTAAACTTATTGATATGGGTGACAAAACTTATGTTGGTGAAAAAGAGCAGGTTTACCTTGAATATTTTACAGATCATATGCAATATAAAATAGCCAATAAATTGTTATTTTATGGCACACACCCATCCAAAGTATTTTTAGGGTATATGATTGTATCAGATTTAGAAATTAGTAATTTGATTCATTTGATTGAAGGTATTAGATACCAGGTACCCGAAAATGAAATTAGAACAATGATGGTATATTAGAGGTCCATATGATAACAAAAATGCGATTAGTCAATTTAACAGCTGATAAAGATATGGTCGATGAGGTCTTAAGAAGATTCATTGATTTTTCAGGATTTCATCCAGTAGAAAACCAAAAAATACTTTCAACGGTTCATGGTTCTTCAACATTTGAAGGGGGTAACCCAGCAACCGAACTACTTGAACAAATTTATGAGATCGAATCTGAATTAAATTTAACTTTATTACCTGTAAAAACAAGAAAATTAAAATCAACGTTAGATGATATGCATCAATATATTTTAGAATCCCATAAAGAGTTTAAAGTTGAGTTTGATGATATTAAAGCTTTAGAGCAAGAAAATTCAAATATCTTGATTGCCTTAAAGCAATTAGAAAACTTAGCAGAGTTAGAAGTATCTTTTGATGATCTTTTCTCTACAGAGTTTGTAAGTGTGCGTATTGGTAAATTACCGTTTGATAGCATTGAACGTGTAGGATACTATAGCCAAAAACCATTTATCTTTATTCCGTTTACAGAAGAAAAAGAAACTAAAGCTTTATGGTGTTTATATTTAACATCCAATGAATATAAACGTGAAATTGATAACTTATTTACATCGCTTTATTTTGAGCGTGTCTACATTCCAGATTTTGTACATGGTACACCTGAAAATGCTAGAGAAGCTTTACAAGCCATGATTAAGTATAACGAAACTCAAATTGATGAGTTTAGACAAATCTTAATTAATCTTGTATTAAAGTATCAAGAAAGATTAGGCATCATTAAAGGTGAACTAGAGTTTCTAGATTTAATGTATAACGCCAGACGTCATGTTGTATTATTAGGCGATCGTATGTCAATATCTGGTTTTATTGAAGAAAAATCAGTGGACCAATTTAGTCAGATTTTTGATGGATTAGCAAATCTAAATATTGATGATTCAGATGCACAAAGCGATAGGCGTTTCATACCACCTACAAAATTAAAGAACAATTGGTTTAGCAAACCATTTGAGACGTATGTAGAGATGTATGGCACACCAACTTATGGCAGTATTGACCCAACCAATTTAATGGCGATTACATATACGTTATTATTTGGGATGATGTTTGGTGATTTTGGACAAGGATTAGCCTTATCTTTAATAGGATTCTTATTAGGGAAATATAAAAATTGGAGTTTAGGTCCAATTGTTGCAAGAATCGGTTTAAGTGGTGCATTCTTTGGATTAATTTATGGCGAGTTCTTTGGTAATCAAGATGTATTAATGCCACTATATGATTTTCTAGGTATTTCATTCCTACCATTTCATGCGATGAGCAGTGAAAATACCATGATACTTGTTTTAATGGCAGTTGGATTTGGTGCATTATTACTTTTAATGTCTATTGCGGTTAATACATTCTATAAATTTAAATTAAAAGATTATGCTAAAGCATTATTCTCACCTAATGGTTTATCAGGATTAATGTTTTACGGATATATCGTCTTTGGAGCTGTTGGAACAATGTTATTAGGTATTCAAGGATTGTTCTCAATCATACCACTATTATTATTTATCATCATACCGGTATTTCTAATGTTCTTACAAGAACCTTTAGAAAGAAAGTTACATGGTCATAAAATGTTTCCAGACGGTATTGGGGGATTTTTAACCGAAGGTGTCTTTGAATTATTTGAAATTATATTAAGTTACGTTACAAATACACTATCATTCTTACGTGTTGCTGGATTCGTTTTA
This sequence comes from uncultured Acholeplasma sp., assembly GCA_964600775.1. Lineage (GTDB taxonomy): Bacteria > Bacillota_I > Bacilli_A > Acholeplasmatales > Acholeplasmataceae > Acholeplasma. Next base: position 2,734 of record CAZRKJ010000070.1, on the reverse strand, counting down.
GTACATGCTGGATTGATGATGGTTGTAAATTCACTTGCAAATGGTGGTACAAATATTGTAGCACTCATCATCGGTAACTTATTTGTTATGGGGCTTGAAGGTTTATTAGTAAGTATTCAAGTATTAAGATTAGAGTTTTATGAAATGTTTTCACGTTACTATGATGGTGACGGTATTGTATTTAATCCAATATCTTAGGAGGAAAAGAAAATGGAATGGATTTTATTAAGTATTATAGTATTTGGGGTAATCTTTATAGCATTACCATTAATTAAAGTTTTTAAAGGTAGTGTTTCTGCATTATCAGCTAAAAAACGTATTGTGTTACACATCGCAATGTTTGCAACATTTTTCTTTGCGATTGCAGTGATTGCACCTTTTGCATTTGCAGCAGAATTTGCTGATCCAGGTGTTGCTGAATCCGGATTCTTTTATCAAGCAGCAGCGTTTGGTTATTTAGGTGCAGCAATCTCAACAGGGGCATCAGCACTTGGCGCAGGTATTGCGGTTGCAGCAGCAGCACCAGCTGCAATTGGTGCAATTTCAGAAAATCCTAAGAACTTAGGTAAATCTTTAATTTTCGTTGCACTTGGTGAAGGTGTTGCGATTTATGGGATGCTTATATCAATTTTAATTTTAAACACGATTCCAGCAATCGCGTAAATATAAGGTATATATGATGAGGTTTTATCTTTTAAGTGACAACGTAGATACATTGGTAGGGTTAAGATTAGTGGGTATTGAAGGTGAAGTCATCCATGAAAAGGCACACTTAATCGAAGCTTTAAAACTTATTACTCAAGATGAATCCATTGGGATTGTTTTAGTCACATCCAAAGTGGTTTTACTTGCACCAGAACTAATATCTGAATTAAAACTTAGAAATCAAAATCCTTTAATAATTGAAATACCAGATCGTCATGGGAAAACCAATGTAGGTGAACGTGTCGATGATTATGTATCCAAAGCAATCGGTGTCAAACTAACAAAGTAGGTGTATTATGAAATTTAACAATAATGAAGAATTAGGCAAATATTTTAAAAGCGCAATAGAAAAAGATTCTAGTTTAGAAATAGAAGCATTAAAAGCTGAAATTGAGGCACTAAAAACTGAAGCACGTCAACAGTTTAAAAAAGAGCTAGAAGAAGAAAAGATAGATATTCTTGCATCACGTGCTAGAGATATCTACAAAGAACATCAAGAAGCGTTATCTGTTAAGCAACGCACGCTTGATCTTTTAGTCATGGAAAAAAGAATGCACTTAATTGATGAACTTTTTAAGACTTTAGAACAAGAAATAGAACACTTTAGAAATACACCTGAGAATGCAAAATGGTTTAAGCAAAAATTAGATAAATATGATCTTAAAACATTTGATACAATCGAAGTAAATCCAAAAGACATTGATAAAGCACCTAAGGGATTAAAGGTTGTAGAAAACCCCTCCATTCGTGCAGGATTTGTCTTATACAATGAAAAGTTGAACCGTTTAGCAGTTGAAACAATTTCTTCTAATTTAAAAGAAGCACGTACATATTTTTATCAAAATGCAAAATGGTTTAGTGAGTAAAAATTATGAAAAATACAATTCAAGTAATTAATGGACCTGTAGTAAAACTAGGGTCTACAGACGAATTTAAGATGTTAGAGATGGTCTATGTCGGACCAAATAAATTGATTGGTGAAGTCATTTCTATTTCTGATACTGAAACAATTATCCAAGTATATGAGACCACACAAGGCCTTAAAGTTGGTGATTTAGTTTACCCTACAGGTGAACTTGTTTCAGTTATGCTTGGACCAGGACTTATGGGTAATATTTTTGACGGTGTTTTAAGACCACTTAAAACCATTCAAAAATTAGATGGTGCATTTATTAAACCAGGCTCAACAATACCGAGTATTGACTTTAATCAAACATTTGAAGTAGAAATTACTGTCACACCAGGTATTTATTTAAGTGGTGGAATGATTTATGGCATCATAAATGAAACACAATCCATTAAACATAAATTGATGGTACCACCAAATATTGAAGGTATTGTTAAGTTGGCAAAACCTTCAGGCAAATATAAACCAACGGATGAAGTTGTTGTATTAGAAACTAAAGATGGTCCATATGCACTTAAACTATATCAAGTTTGGCCAATTAAAAAAGCAAGACCAGTATTAGAAAGATTAGCTTTAGTAGAGCCACTTGTTACTGGACAACGTGTTATTGACACGTTATTTCCAATAGCAAAAGGTGGTACTGCAGCAATTCCAGGTGGTTTTGGTACAGGTAAAACAATGTTACAACATCAATTAGCTAAATGGTCAGATGCAGACATTATTGTTTATGTTGGTTGTGGTGAACGTGGTAATGAAATGACGCAAGTCCTTGAAGAGTTTTCAAAACTTATTGACCCAAGAACCAATCAAACATTAATGGATCGTACAATTCTAATAGCAAATACATCAAATATGCCGGTAGCAGCAAGAGAAGCAAGTATTTATACAGGTATTACAGTGGCCGAATATTATAGAGATATGGGCTATGATGTAGCTATTATGGCAGACTCCACTTCACGCTGGGCAGAAGCTTTAAGAGAAATTTCTGCCAGACTAGAAGAGATGCCTGCAGAAGAAGGATATCCTTCCTACTTACCTAGCCGTATTTCAAAATTCTATGAACGTGCTGGTATGATGTTAAATTTAAACCGCTCTAAAGGTTCAGTATCTATTATTGGTGCT
>CAZRKJ010000069.1:0-6510 GCA_964600775.1 uncultured Acholeplasma sp. | reverse complement strand
GTTATGAAATATTTTATAAACCAATTTATCAATCCAATCGTATTTATAAATTTAATGTTGAAACAGATGGTTCATTAACTCAGTTACCAGGCTTAGAGTTTAGTGATGTATTTGTTCAAGAGTTTTATTTAACTGATGATTATTTAGTAGTTATTGGTTATAAAGAAGAACAGTTAGAACAATATTATGATCAAAGTACCGATGCACTTTTTATGCCCGATATGTACTTTTATTACTACCGCTATACCTCTATTGTCATGATATTTGATCGTGATACTTTAGAACTTAATTTTGAACTTGAAACAAATGGTGATATACAAACACACCGCATTATTGATAATATCTTATATTTAGTTTTATATAATAATTTAAACAATGAAGATGATCTTAGACCAAGTTTTAAATCAACATACAACAACCAAACAGAAACCACTTATGTAAATTATGATGCCATTCTAATTTTTGATGGTATTCCTGCTTACACGATGACAACCGTTACATCATTAAATCTAGATACCTACCAGGTGCATCATGAAACGGTTGTAGGTACATCAGGTTATTTATACATGACTAAAGATGCAATCTATATTGCAGGTATTTATACATATTATCGATTCTTAGGCTTAAGTGTTTCATCTGGCACCCATATCATTAAATTTAATTTAGATCATCAAACAGGTATCGTTAATTATGCAGGATCTACACTCTTAGAAGGTTATGTCTTAAATCAGTTTTGGATGGATGCATACGAGGGTAACCTACGTGTTGTTACATCACTTTCTTGGGGTAATTTAACAGATAAGAATAGATTATATATCTTAAGAGAAAACCCTGAAACAGATGCACTCGATAAAATCGGTTTACTAGATGAAGGTATTGGTAAACCTGAAGAACGCGTCACAGCTGTAAGGTTTGATGGTAATTTTGCATATGTTGTTACCTTTAGAAATACAGATCCACTCTATACCATTGATTTAAGTGATCCAAAAGATATTAAAATCCTAAACGAGGTTGAAGAACCTGGCTATAACACTTATTTACATGTGTGGGGTCCAAATCATTTAGTAGGTATAGGGTATGATGGTTCATTTAATGTTAAAATCTCTGTATATGGCACAACCAATACAACAGAACCACTGGAAACATACCTAATTAGTCAACCAGTTGAGGGTGAGTATCAGTGGAGCTATAGTGAAGCATTAAACAATCATAAAGCAATTTTGATTTCACCAAGTCACGGATTTGTTGGCTTTGCTGCTAATAAGTATACTTATAATACAATCTCAAACAAATATATATATACTTCTGTCTATTACTTATTCTATATTGATTTTGAAGGTATGCCAATTATCCAAGATCCATTTATGATCGAACACGAAACAACTGGTTATGAAAATCAAATTGATCGTGGTATTTATATCAATAATATATTCTATACATTCTCATCTTCAGCAATCGTAACCTTTAATGGTGAAACAAAATTAGTTGAAGATACATACCAACTTTCTAATCCAGCATTATCATAATTGAACTTTTAAAAACAAAGATGGTTGCTCAATTGTTGAACAACCATCTTTTTTATTGTTTTTTTTATACCGATTTCATCCCTAATAAAATTTTCGATATTTTTTTCTTATCTCTTCTAAAGTTATGAAATATAAACGACGATTAGAAATTATATCAAATGTAAAGTCTATTTGTATAGCTTGATTATTATCATATGCAAATAATGACAAAGTTTTCATTTTCAAATCATCAAGGTAGCCATTTTTTTCATAAACTTTAAGTTGTTCATAGTTTTTAAAAAAACAAAATACATCGATGATATCTTCAGTACCATCTCTGTAGTCACCAAAAAGAATTTCAAACATCTCTATCTTTATATTTTGATCCGTTGACCATATATTGATTTTTTCTTTAATAACGTTTGTGTCAATTTTTTTCAACCATTTTCTTTTACTTTTAAAGAGCATTTTGATTGAGTTCTCCTGTTTATACTTATTAATTTAATAATTCACTAAAAATGCTGGTGATCTTTCGTATTAAACAAAGCTAGTTTAACTTTTGTAAATGTGTTAATAAAATTTCTTTAACTTGGTCAACTTGCGCTTTGTATGAGTCACCGTTTAAAGTAATTCCTTCTAAAATGTTTACAGATGTATCAATGCCATCTTTAAAAGGAAAAGTCTCTTGAGGAAAAAGGTGTTCAAATTTTTGAATTGTTTCTTTATTGGCAAATCTTTTTTTAGTAGAATCAAACAAATTAATATAGAAATTGTGTGCTTCATAACTATAACCGATTTCGATTGAATATCGACTACCTTTAAATAAAACTGAAGGTGTCACGTGATGTTTCAAATGATATTGAAATACATAGTCATATTCTGTTACAAAAGAAAAATCCTCTGTTATTTTTTTGTAGATTGATTTTATAAACATTACTATTCACCTTTGAATTGCTATGCACATAGATTTACATGCATCATATGTATATATTACCACAGTAATACTCATTTGATTATATACATATGATATGTTTTAACTAAGTAAAAAACTAACCACGATCAATATGACAATGGTTAGTTCACCTTCACTTTATATAAACTTGAATTTCAAGCGTTAAGATTTATTGATATCGTTTAAAATTTTGTTGATATGGTTACCATAAGCAAGTGCCTCATCAAACTTGAAAATTAAATCCGGGATTTTACGAATATCATTGACTCTAGATGCGAGTTTCATACGAATTTCTTTTTTACCTGCTTCAAGTAATTCAGCTACACGTTTTTTAGCTTCATCACTATCATCAATGATTGTGTAATATACGTAGCAGTAACTCTTATCTTTTGTTACTTTTGTTTCGGTTAATGTAATATAACCGATTTGTGTGTTTTTAATGACATCATTTACAATATGTACTAATTCTCTTAAAATTCTTGATGCTAAACGATCAACTACAATACTCATAATTATTTTACCTCTACTTCCCTTTCAATAGATGCTTCAATAACATCGCCTTCTTTTAGGTCGTTATAGTTTTCAACACTAAATCCGAATTCGAATCCTTGTTTAACTTCTTTAACATCATCTTTACCACGTTTTAAACTTGATAATACGCCTGTATAGATGACAACACCTTCACGAATAACTGTTACTTTTGAATCTCTATGAATGACTCCATTAGTGACATAACTTCCTGCAATTGTTCCAATTTTAGAAATCTTAAAGAGTTGTCTAACCTCAGCTTGACCTGTAACAACATCTTCAAACACTGGTTCTAACATACCTTTTAATGCTTTCTCAATATCTTCAGTAATTCGATATACGACATTATATAAACGAATTTCTACATCCATTGATTCAGCAAGTGATTTGACTGCTGCGGTTGGACGCACATTAAATCCAATAATAATTGCATGAGATGCGCTTGCTAGTTGCACGTCTGTTTCAGAGATTGCACCAACACCGCTTCGAACGATGTTTGCTGTAAAACCTTCAACATCAATTTTTTCTAGCATACCTTTTAATGCTTCAATACTACCTTGAACGTCACATTTTAAGATGAGATTAATAACTTTTTCCCCATCATTTTGTGCACCAAACATAGATTCTAAAGAGGTTGCTTTTTGTTGTTTAACTAAGTTATCTTTAACTTTAGCAGAACGCGCCTCGGCAGTTTGACGTGCAACTTTTTCATCTTTAAATACCATAAAGACATCGCCTGCTTGTGGTACTTGGTCAAGACCTGTAATTTCAACCGGGGTACCTGGTAGTGCTTGATCATATCTACGTTTTAAATCATCATTCATCGTGCGAATACGACCAAATGTATTACCAATGACGATGATATCGCCAATATGGAGTGTTCCATTTTCAACAATAACTGTTGCTACGGGTCCACGACCCTTATCTAAAAATGCTTCAATAACTGTACCCATCGCTTCACGATTAGGGTTTGCTTTTAAGTCTTCAACTTCTGCAAGTACTAAAATAATATCTAATAGATTATCTATACCAATTTTTTTAAGTGCTGAAATTTCAACATATGGTGTTGATCCACCCCAAGCTTCAGGTGTTAAATCATATGATGAGAGTGCGCTCATAATGTTATCTGGATTTGCAGATGGTTTATCAATTTTATTGATTGCTACAATAATAGGAACACCTGATGCTTTGGCATGTTGTAACGCTTCAACTGTTTGAGGTTTAACACCATCATCAGCTGCAACAACTAAAATAACAATATCTGTTACTTTTGCACCACGTGCACGCATTTCAGTAAATGCAGCATGTCCTGGTGTATCAATAAATGTAATTTTTTCGCCACCATGTTCTACTTGATAAGCTCCGATGTGTTGTGTAATCCCACCAGCTTCACCAGTCACCACTCTTGATTTTCTAATAGAATCTAAAAGTGTTGTTTTACCATGGTCAACGTGACCCATAATTGTGATAATCGGACTACGTTTTACAAGATCTTTTGGATCATCAATAATTTCCATTTCATCATATCTTGTTAAATCTGTAATCACTTCATCTTTGACTTCAATACCCATGTCAAGCGCAATCAATTCAACGATGTCACGCTCTAATACTTGATTGACTGAAGTCATCATGCCTAAGCCCATTAATTTCTTAATTAAAACCGCATTTGAAATTTCTAATTCACTAGCTATGTCTGAAACCGTCATTTCTGGTTTAAAGATTAACTCTGTAATTTGTTTTTTAGGTGCTGGTTTTGGGGCATGTCCATAAGACGGCTTACCAAAATTTTGTCTATTCGGCCTCTTTTTATTGTTATTATTGTTATTTCTATTTGTTGTTTGTTTTGCCATATTGCATCAACCTTTCTATTTAAGCATCATACTAAACCCTTTATCCTTTATTCCTATGACTTTAATATTTTGTTTACCCATTGCACTAGACATTTCTAGTGCGGTATATTTATGTATAAGTTCAATTTGATAAGTATTTGTTTTATCTTTTATTTTTTTTGTTGTGTTTTCACTTGCATCGGTTGCAAGTAAAACCAATTGTACTTGTTTCTTTTGAATTGCTTTAACAACTTCTTCAGTCCCAATCACTACTTTTCTTGCAGCATATGCAAGACCTAAAGCACCTTTATTCATAAGAGTTTCGCCAATTCTTCATAGATATTATCTGGAATGGTTACCTCTAATTTTTTATCTAGTGCTTTGTTTTTTTTCGCTAACTCAATATTTTCTAGGCTAAGTTTAATGTAAGCACCACGGCCATTTGCCTTACCCTTGGTGTCAACAGAAACCACACCTTCTTTTGTTGCTACAATGCGCACTAATTCTTTTTTAGGATGAACAGTTTTTGTGACTACACACGTACGCATTGGAATTTTTTTAACTGTTTTCATAGTTAAATCCTCTTAGTAAATGATGCCTTCTTCAGCAGCATTTGTTTCTGATTTAATGTCAATAGACCATCCACTTGCTTGAACAGCAAGTTTAACGTTTTGACCAAGTTTACCGATTGCTAAAGATAGTTGTGCATCAGGAACAATTGCTAGTGCACTCTTTTCTTTAGGGTTTACTCTTGTAACTGCTACAACCGGTGCTGGTTGTAAAGAGTTACCAATAAGTTCTTGTTCATTATCGCTCCATCTGAATAAATCGATTTTCTCTCCAGATAAGAACTTGGATATTTCTTTAATACGTACGCCACCTTCACCAACAGTTGCACCAATCACATCAACATTATCATTGTTTGATTTCAAGCCAACTTTTGAACGATCGCCTGGATCACGTGCAATACCTAAAACTTCAATTGTGCCATCCTTAATTTCAGGTACATACTCTTCTAGTAAACGTGTAACTAATGCAACATGTGTACGAGATACATAAATTTTAGGACCTTTAGTTTTCATTTCAACATCGGTCACATAAACTTTAACACGGTCACCAACATGGAATTTATCTGTAGGTAATGCTTCCTTTTTAGGTAGCATTGTAATAACATCCTTGTTAATTTCAATACGATAAAAGTCTTTTTCTTCTTCTAAGACTCTAGCTGTAACCATTTCGTATTGTAGTTCTTTAAGTCCTTGATAGATATTTTCTTTCTTAATTTGATTTAAAACTTCATTAAAACGATGTTTTAAATCACGACTTGCATTGTAATTAAACTCACTTGGTTCGATTTTAACTTCTAAAACCTCATTGGCTTTAGCTGTCTTTTTAAGTGCTTTTGCATCATCAAGTTTTAAAAATGTATACTTCTTATCTAACTCTAAACTCAGTTCACCTTCTGGTAAAACAAAATATTGTCCATAGATTAAAAGTTCGTTTTTATCTTCCTTGAATTCAACACGGCACGTTTGAACGCCTAATTGTTTTTTACAAGCTGCAATCAAACCTTGTTCAAATGCATTATATACTTGTTCTTTAGTTAAATCATTTTCTAGAGCTACTTCTTCGATGTTTTGGAAAAATGCTTTACTGATCATTTTATTCTCTCCTTTTAGAATTTAACCGCTTGGCG
>CAZRKJ010000068.1:0-6729 GCA_964600775.1 uncultured Acholeplasma sp. | reverse complement strand
TTTTGACTGGTTTACAGATCCAAAACGTATTGACTACTATATCGATGATGTTTTAATTTCTACGCAAGAATCCTACGTACCAGACCATGCCGGTGAGTTTAATATCGGTAATTGGTTTCCTGATGCATGGGCTGGTGTACCTGACTTTGAAACCGATTATACGTATGTAGATTGGTTTAAATATACACCATTTAAAGATCAGCCATATACACCAACACCAGCTAATAATCAAAGTCCAGCAAACTTTTATCCAAGTGCTCCAATTGAGCATCCAATTGCAAACCTAATTTCAAATGCAGGGTTTGAATCAGATACGCCAGCTTGGCGCTATCCTGTTACAAGTGGCGTTGAGATGCTAGATGGTGAAGGTATGAACGGGTCACGTGGTATATTTGTCCCACAAAATGATATTGCATATCAGTTTGTTACAGGATTAGATGAGACATTTGAAATGACATTTATAGCAAATGCCAAACTACCGGCAGGTGGTAGTGGCTATATATTATTAGAATTTTATCCTGCAGAAACCCAAAAAATTGATCAGTATCTGATACGTTTTAACTCGGATGATGAAGACTTTGAACCGAATAAGTACTATCAAAAAGAATTCACATTCAATGTACCTTTAGGTACCAAACGTGTGGAGGTATCATTAATTGGTGAAAACAGTGAAATTTATTTTGATAACCTGTTTTTTAATCTTTCGCACAAACCCAGGCCCGATATTGTAGAGGATGATCAAGTGATTCGTATGTATGAAGACTTTAAAGATGGCATTGATCCAAATGTTTGGGCAATATCTAATCAACGTTGGGGTGGTACACACCACGGTGGTGTAATTTTTCAGAATGTACATTACACAACAGAAGGTAATTTGCTCATCCAAGCAAATGGTGATTACTATGAAGGTCCACTTAAAGGTATTGAGCAAAATCACGGTAAGCGCACAGGTGGTGCAATTTATACTAAAGAGGCTTTAGGACCAGGCTCATTTGAAGTCAAAGCTATGATTATGCCACGCTTTGGTGCAACAACAGCCTTTTGGACATTTAATTATTTAAATGGCATTAATAGTGAAATAGATTTTGAATTTAATGTAAATAATGATTTTAGTACCGTTTGGTTAACCAACTGGTTAACTGAACGTGATTATAATAACCATAATCATCAAATGGACAGTTTTCATAATGATGGACAGTGGCATGTATACCGTTTTGAATGGCACACACTGCCAACACCACATATTAAGTACTTTATTGATGGTGAACTTGCACATACAGAGTACACAAAAGTACCTACAATGTCAGCACGTTATTGGATTGGTGTATGGTTTCCAAATAATTGGGCCGGTGTACCGAACTTTGAAACAGATTATTTAGAAGTAGAATACTTTAAGTACGAATCATTCCCAGATCACCCATTTGTTGAAGGTCCAACCGGTGCAACATCACCCATGCCATTTTATCCAAGTGAACCTATTGAAAAACCACTGGCTAATTTATTACCAAATGGTGATTTTGATCATCCAAGTGGATATATGATAGTTGCGGATGCAACGATTCAAGATGGCGTTTTAAATACCAATTTACTTGGGCGTGCAGAAACACTCATTTCTGGTATGAACGATTTATTTAACCTCACACTTAATTTAAGTGCAAAGGGGTCAAATGATGGTATTGTTCGTATTGAGTTTTTAGATAAAGATAATTTAGTGATAGATGGTATGGATATTACAATTTCCAATTTAAATCCAAGCAGTTTTAGTAATTTTACAACCGAATTTAACTTAGTTGAAGGTACCAGATCCATTCATGTCATATTTGAAGGTATAAGTATCACATATGATGATGTGTTCCTAAATTTAACGCATAAGGTGGCATAATATGATCAAGTTTACTACCGGTGGATTTAGAGGGATTATAGGCAAAGACTTTATCCCTGAAAATATTGTTAAAATAGCAACCGGAATATACAAATACATCCTACTTAAACAATATAAAAAAGAAGTATCGCTTTCATATGATTTTAGAGCATACTCTGAAGAAACAGCAAATTTGATTGCTGAAGTCTTATCTGCTGCCGGTATTAAAGTGTATTTAAGTGACGATGCAACCCCAACCCCTGTTGCCATGTATATGGCAAGATATTTAAACATCTCCATAGGAATTATGATTACAGCATCTCATAATCCTTATAACTGGAATGGTGTAAAACTCTTTGAAGGTGGTGTGGATGCAAGTGAAGCAACAACCAATCAATTAGAAATACTTATTAATCAACCAGATGATTTGAATAAGCGTGATACCAAAGATGTAGTTAAAATAGATTTTCTATCACCTTATTATAGTTTTATAAAGAAATTTGTAGACATCAAACCAGATGCAATGAATAAAATCTTAGTCGATTTTATTCATGGTACGGGTATGAAAACTATTCCCTATTTTAAACGATACTATAATTTAGTTAACCTAGACTTTATACGAGATGATCAAACACCGAACTTTAATTATATACTACCAAACCCACTAGAAGATATCATAGGTACAAACAGAGATCTACAAAAAGAAATAGGCTATGAACTGATTATGGGCCTAGACTCTGATGCAGATAGACTAGGTATTATAGATGAAAATGGGCAATTTGTCGATAATAATGAAATACTTGCAGTCATCTACTATTATTTAGTTAAACATAGACAAATGTCAGGGGATATTGTAAAAAATATTGCAACCTCTAATTTAATTGATGCATTAGCTAAAAAATTAAAATTTAAGGCACATACAGTCGATGTAGGTTTTAAAAATATATCCGCAGGTATGATGCAACATGATGCCTTAATTGGTGGGGAGTCTTCTGGTGGATTAACTATTAGAGACTATGTTAAGGGTAAAGACTCAACCCTATCAGCATTACTTATTATTGAAATTATTACACGACTAAATATGCCGCTATCAAAAATAGTTAAGGACGTTAGAGCATTTGCTAATTTTTACCGTTACACGAAAGAAGCAGAAATTGTATTTAATGATCGCTCTAAGATTACTAGTTTTATTCAAAACACTAAAAATCTAATGATTGAACCAAAAGAAATCATACAGTACAAATCAAATTATAAATATATATTAAAAGATGACGAATGGATACTTTTAAGATTTTCTGGCACAGAGCCACTATTAAGAATATTTGTTGAAACAAATGACATTAAAAAAAGTGAAACCATTATCGAACATTTGAAAAATACATTAAAAGGAATGTGATCGCATGAAACTTAAAAATGATGTAATCAGCATCTATCAAAAAATTTCACTTTTTGAAAGTGGTCAATTAAATATAACAAAACTAGCTAGTGGTGCATACTACTTAGATGATGCCTTAACCCTTATAACAGACCCAGTTAACAGCGGTGCAAGATTCCCATATGCTGTAAATGGTATGACCATTTGGGCATATGCATCTGGCTATATTTCTATGAATCATTCATCTTATTACATTTTGCCGCCAAATTTAGAAGGTAAAGAACCTTATTTAGACTTCTTTGGTATTGAACATGATAAAGAAATGGTCTATCCAATATCTTTATTAGGCGTTTCAGAACGTAGTGATGAAATAGCTAATAAACGTTATACAGTATTTAGTAAAAATATAGCTTACTACCTAACTGTTACCAAGCATATGCTATATGCTGTAGCAATCTACATTAATAAAGATTTTAAAGTTTATATACAAACAGTTGCACACAACTTAACAGGTGATACGAAAACAATTACTTTATCATCATACTTTAATATGCTATTTAAGTATGATAGTGCAGAAAGTATTGAAACCAAGTGGTTTAAAAAGGTAATTTACAAAGATGATATGTTTTTATATGAAACACCAGAAGACATCGATCGTCATACACGTATTGAAAACTATGGTATTGTAAAACGTTTCATGCACCAAAAACCTTTAAGTGTACAAAATACGACATCTCGTATGGATTATGTAGGTAAAAGATATAGGTCCTTGCGCAATGCACAAGCTGTGCGTAGTTTAACATTTGAAAAAGCACCAACAGTGACAAACTTTACAGATACATCTATTAATGGTGATTTAATTACTTATGAAATTAAAGGCTTTGATACAGTTATTCAAAGTTATCGTATAGAAACATGTCACGATAAAGAAACTTTAATCGAAATGACTGCATCAACTATTAATGAAAAAGAAGTTCAGATGGTATATGAAAAGTTAGCTAAACAACAAAGTTATGATTTTGATAACTTTTCAATAGCATTTAAAGGTATGAATGATGATACCGTAGATGATAAAGTCTTAAACCAGTTTTTAAAATTAGTGAATTATCAAATTCATTTTTCTGCACTATCTTCAAATTCAGGAACCATCTTTTTAGGTGTCAGAGATGTCATGCAACAATTAGAGTCTGCACTTATTTGGGATAGAAAGCTAGTTAAAAATAAAATACTTGAAGTGTTATCATTTATAGACCCATCTGGATTACCACCAAGACAATATTCATTACCACCCAAAGAAGGTAATCCAAGAATGGATTTAAGACCATTCATTGATCAAGGTTTATGGATCATATCGACATTACATACATATCTAGCCTATACAGAAGATTATGATATCTTAAATGAAGTATGCGGCTATTATGAGCGCATCGAACCAAACAGTGCACGTAAATCTAAATTAGAAAACTCAGTACTTGAACACTTAATACGTGTTACAAATTACTTAGTTTCTAATATAGAACCATCCACACACGGTCTTAAAGCACTATATGGTGATTGGAATGACGCACTCGATGGCCTAGGTTTAGTAGAAGGTAGCTCTGGTTATGGTAATGGGGTAACCGTTATGGCTACATTACAACTATATGAAAACTTAGCAAGAATGATAGAGATATTAGAACACATAGATAATAAACACCCACTCATTGATACATATGAATCTGTACGTGATGATTTGTATCATGGTATTGATCGCCATGCAATTGTTACCAAGAACAATGAAAAACGCATTGTACATGGTTGGGGACATAATAAAAATTACTATGTAGGAAGTTTTAATGACCCAGATGGTCATTCAAGAATTAGCTTAACCTCTAATGCATTTTATGTTATATCTGAAATGATTCTTAAAAATCCTGAAATGAAACCACATTTAATGCATGCATTTGAAAAATTAGATTCTAAATATGGTCTAAAAACATTTGACCCAGCGATGCAAGATTTTCATGGTTTTGGACGTATTATTAACTTACCACCAGGGACAGCAGAAAATGCTGCAACCTATATACATGCCACCTTATTTGGTGTCATGGCACTTTACATGCTTGGTGCAAGTGATTTTGCTAATGAGCAGGTCTTAAAGATATTACCAATTACTAAAAAAGAAATGTCAACATCACCATTTATCATGCCAAACTCTTATGTTTATAATGAAGCGTTAAATATGGATGGTGAATCGATGAGTGACTGGTACACAGGTTCTGCAAATACATTACTTAAAACACTTATTCGTGGCTTATTTGGATTAGAAGTGAAATTTGATTCTTTTAGACTTCGTCCTGCTAAAGCATTCATATCCAAAGAAGCGAGTTTACTTGTAAGTATTGGTAATAAATTAACACGTATTGAATATAAAAACCTAAATCAAGGTAAACGTATATTTAAACTTAATGGTAAGGTAATTGATTCTACAATTGATCCTTTAAGTGAATCACATTATATTGAAGTTGATAAGTCCATATTGGAACACCAAAATGTTATTGAAATCGAAGACTAATCTCCCCAGATAGTTGATTTCAATTAACATTTGACTTTAAAAACCTAACATCATGCCTTGTTAGGTTTTTGTTTTATTTTAGGTACTTAACTTGAAACAGTGCGTAAATAAGAAAATTTCAATGTATCTTAGCATTCATGATTATATAATTCTAATGTTTTAGAAAATATGATACGGCTTTTAGTATAGAACAGTAGACATGAATAGTAAGAATCCTACTTTATGATAAACTATAAAGAAAGGAGGAAATCTCATGTCAAATCAAAGCAGAGGGAACAGGTACTCAAACGATTTTAAACAACAAATTTATGAATTATATAATAGCGGACAATCTGTAGCAAAATTGTCTAGTGAATATGGCATTCCAGGAGCTACAATCTATAAATGGATATCAGAACTTAAACCACTGAGTGTAACGGATGAAGGTACACCAGTGAACAAAAAAGAAATGGAAGCAATGCGTAAAAGGATACGTGAGCTTGAGATGGAGAATGAAATCTTAAAAAAAGCGACGCACCATTTCGCAAGAAAACCTTAAAAGAAAAAGTCAATTTCATTAAACTGTTCAAACATGTTTATGAAATCAAGTTGATGTGCAAGGTTTTAAAGCTTAATCGTAGTACCGTTTATAAGCACTTAAACCAAAATCCCAAACCGTGAAATAGACAGACTAGATTTAGAATTTAGAATCATTGATATTTTTGATGCATATGATTCTGTGTATGGTGCACCAAAGATTCATGAGCTCTTACTACAACAAGGTTATTATGCTTCTATTAAGCGTATAGGACGCTATATGAAGCGTTTAAACCTTAAATCAATCATTAAGATTAAGTATCACCCTGGTGTTAAATCTAAAGCTCCAGATGATAAACCAAACTTGATGAATAAAGATTTTACAACAACAGCAACAAATCAAAAATGGGTGATGGATATTAC
>CAZRKJ010000067.1:0-6750 GCA_964600775.1 uncultured Acholeplasma sp. | reverse complement strand
TGCATATTGGTAATGCAAGAACTGCATTATTTAATTACTTATTTGCACGTCACCATGGTGGTGATTTCATTATAAGAATTGAAGATACCGATGTTGCACGTAATGTTGAAGGTGGTATTACTTCACAATTAAATAACTTAAAATGGTTAGGTATGGATTGGGATGAAGGCGTTGATGTTGGTGGCGCATTTGGACCTTATAATCAACTAAGTCGCCTAGATTTATACAAAAAATACGCATATGAACTTTTAGATAAGGGTTTTGCATATAAGGATTTTAAAGAAGGGTCAACAGAATTTGCTGTCCGCTTTAAAGTGCCTAAAAATATTACCTACCAATTTGATGATGTTATTCGAGGCACTTTAAAATTTGAATCTAAGGATGTTGAGGATTGGATTATCTTAAAAGATAATGGTATTCCAACATATAACTTTGCTGTTGTTGTAGATGATCACCACATGAAAATTAGCCATGTATTTAGAGGTGAGGAACATATTACAAACACACCAAAACAGTTAATGGTTTATGATGCATTTGGTTGGGATTACCCGGTTTTTGGTCATATGACAATTATTGTCAATGAAGACCGTAAAAAGTTAAGTAAACGAGATACGAACACCATCCAGTTTATAGAAGATTATAAAAAGTTAGGTTACTTACCAGAGGCTATGTTAAATTTCTTAAGCTTACTTGGATGGAGTCCAAAAGCTGATGAAGAAATACTATCTCAAACTGAACTTATTAGTCTATTTGATGAAAACAGATTAAATGCTGCACCAAGTTACTTTGATAAGCAAAAGTTAGAATATATCAATTCAAGATATTTAAAGATGCTATCAATGGATCAGTTAAAAGAACTGACACGTCCATTCTTAGAAAACCATGGGGTTGAAATTAAAAGTGATGCTTGGTTAGATAGTTTATTAACTATCTTACGTGACCGCTTATCATATGGTGCACAAATTACAGCCTATTATGATCAATTCTTCCATCCAGAGTTTCATTTAGAACCATCTGTATTAGAAGAAATAAAAGATTATGATAATATTAAAGTCATCACGGAATTTATGAAAACAATCGAGTCCATAGACTTTGAAGATGATAATCAAATCAATCAAGCAATAAAAGATACCGGTAAGGCATTAGATCTTAAGGGTAAACCACTCTTTATGCCAATTAGGATTTCAACTACAGGTGAGGCACACGGTCCGAGCCTACCCGTATCCCTAAAATTACTTGGTAAACCATTAGTTATAAAACGTATGAACAAAACTTTAGAAGTACTAAAAGGAGAAACTACATGAAAAAAGTTTTATCAATAGTTGCCATTGCATTTCTACTTATCTTAGCTGCATGTACACCACCAGCTAGATCAAATGCAAGAGCATATGTTACATCAATCGCTGCACGCTCAAATGAAGTTACATTTAGAGTTGAGGTTAGAGATCCGGATTCTGAATTAGATAATAGAAATGTTACTGTAAGAGTTTCTACCCCAGGTGAGGCAGATATTGACTTACCATTAGAATTATCAATTTCAAGACCAAATAGATCAATTACATTTGAAGGCTTAAAATCAGGTTCAGCATATGATGTTTATGTATTTGGTCAAAAAGGTGGACAGCAAGTCCAACTTTATTTCACGACAAGAGTATTTACAACATTAAGTGTTGGTGATGAAGAAAGTAATCCAATTATTATTACAACCACTGAAGCATTCTTAAATATGGATTCAAGAAAGCATTATGCACTTGGTAATGACTTAGATTTTGAAGATGCATCATTTGCACCATTATTTACATCAGGCACACCATTTAATGGTAGCTTTGACGGTAGAGATTTTACAATAAGAAACATTAATATTGCGGATGAAGCACATATTTATAGATCTTACTTATCTATCTTTGGTTATGCATCTAGATCTACAATTAAAAACTTAAAATTAGATAATGTTCATGTTGATAATACAGCAAGACCATTTATTGGTATCCATTATGTGGCTTTAATTGTAAGCAAGATTTCAAATAATGCATTCGTTTTAGAAAACATTGAAATTTCTAATTCAAGTGTAACTGTTTCACATAACATTAACCAATCTGTAACAAACCGTAATTTATATGTAGGTTTAGTTGGTTCATCAATGCAAGGTACATTAAGAAACATTACGATTAAGGATTCTGAAGTCAACGTTACTCAAAATGCAGTTAATGGTGTATATGCAGGTGCGCAAGCAGCAACTGCAGGTACATACATTGGTGGTGCATTTGGTTTAATTGAACAAGACAGAGGTATTGGTATTGAAAAATTAGCTGTGATTGATACTGAAGTCAATTATACAGTGGTTCAAGATAAAGCAAGCCTAGGTACTGGTATTGCTTTTGTTGGTGGTATCTTTGGTGCGTATAGAAGTGATCGTAATACAGCTGAATTATATTCAAATGCCACAGTAACTGTCCTACATACAAGACATGAAGAAACAGCTAGTGATAAACTAGATACTATCTTTGTTGGTGGTATTGTAGGTTCAATGATTAAATCTAGATTAAGTAATGTATTTTATAATGGTCAAATCTTTATTACTGCAACACATGCATTAAACCGTGTACATACAAGCCTAATTGCAGGTCAAGCAACCACATCTGCATCTAATTTATTAGCAGGTGGTAGCATTGTAGTATCTACAACAGATGGTATGCAAGTTGCACAAAACAGTGAAGTTTATCCGTATAACTGGAGTAATAAATTTATGAATGTCTTAGTTTTAGGCAACCCAAGTATTACAATTGATGGTACACTTATAGACTTATCACAGTTTAGTGTTGCACCAACAGTTGAAAGCCAAATCACATCGGAATTCATTCTTGATTTATTAGCTTAAACATTTCATATTTACCTACTTTAAACTTAAAAATATTGTAGTATAATTAGAGCTGGCGCTATTAAATTTGCCAGCTTTTTATATGTAAAGTGAGCATAATATGATCCTAACATCAATAATATTTGTCTTAACAATTTCTATTTTAATTTGGATGGTAATGTTTAAACCGAAACTATACTTTGGTCGTTTTTCTGTTGAATCCTTTTGGGTTGTTGCCGCTATTGGTGCAGGGCTACTCTTAAGCCTTAATTTAGTTACACCAAGTGCGGTATATAACGGTTTAACGGTATCTATAGGTATGAACCCACTTAAGCTATTAATTATATTTTTATCAATGAGTGGTTTATCTGTAATGTTAGATGAGTTAGGATTCTTTAAAAAGGTCTCAATGTATGTTTTAAGTAAAGCAAATAAAAGCCAACGTAAAATATTTATATACTTATATTTAACCGTTTCTGTTTTAACGATTTTTACATCTAACGATATTATTATTTTAACTTTTACACCGATTATTATATATTTTTCTAAACATGCCAAAATTAACCCAGTTCCTTTATTAATTTCAGAGTTTGTAGCTGCTAACACTTGGAGTTTGATGCTTATGATTGGAAATCCTACCAATATGTATTTGGCATCATCTTTTAATATCGATTTCTTTGAATATTTAAGTGTGATGTGGTTGCCAACAATTATTACAGGCTTATTTACGTTTGGATTACTTTATGTTGTTTTTAGAAAAGAATTAAGTAAACCGGTGATACAAACAACAGCAGAACCGGTTTACTTAGAAAATAGATTCTTAGTTATATCAACACTTATACATTTAATACTTTCAACCATATTATTAACAATATCATCATACATACAAATCGAAATGTATTTGATTGCCTTAGTATTTTTATTAAGTAACTCACTTATTATGGTTATATACCAAATATTTTATCTACAAGAACATCCAGCTTATTTTATTAATACAGTTAAACGTATACCATGGAATTTAATGCCGTTTGTTATAGCGATGTTTATTATGGTCATTAGTTTAAATACATACGGTATTACCCAAATATTTAATCATGTACTAAGTTACTTAGATCCGCTATTTGGTTATGGGTTAACCTCATTTTTAAGTGCCAATATCATTAACAACATACCAATGTCAGTCTTATATGCAGATATTATTGGTTTTATGAATCAAGGTATGGATACATCACTTAAAGCAGCTATTTATAGTTCAATTATAGGTTCAAACATTGGTGCTTACTTAACACCTATTGGTGCACTAGCTGGTATGATGTGGATGCGTATATTAAAAAAAGAAGCAGTTGAACTATCGTTTAAAAGATTTATATATTATGGATTAATTATTGCACTACCTACGATTTTGGTAGCCTTAATCGTTTTACAATTGATCATATAACTTAAGTAGGGACAAATTGGTCCCTACTTTTATATATTAATTTCATGTATAATGAGTATAAGATTTAAATTTTTTTGGAGGGGACTATGAAACATACATTAAATAAAATATCTAAGACAAGATTTATTAGAGGTATTAATTGTCCAAGATTTTTCCCGTTATTTGAAATCTATAAACGTGGTAGTAAAGATGCAACAGTAGCTTTTACAGATGACTTATCTGATTTACTAACAGAAGAAAATGAATTTAGAAAACAAGCCTTATATGACCAAATGATTGCTGAAACAGTTGATGAGGAAAATGATGAGGTTGTTATTGAAGATTTTATTAATGTGGATAACGCGAAGTTAGAAGTTATGATGCCATACTTTACAGAAATGGAAAACATTTCAGCAAAGTATGTTGAGCATAAATTTAAAGCACCGGTTGTTGCTAGTATGGATACTCATGAACAAAAAAGATTTGAGGCACAAGTAGGAGATTATAGTTTTTATAGCTTTTTAGATATCTATCAAGAAACTGATGATGTGATACGTGTTATTGAAGCTAAAGCAACAACATCATCTAAGTTCTTAAATTTAACTGTAACTGAAAATAAAGAAAAGTATAATTTCTTTGAAGAAAGTCCTGATGGTATTTTAATGACTAGAGAAGCCTTAGGGCTACCAGTTGGTGAGAAGTACTATAAAAAGAAGGATGCTATCTTAAAACGTATGCATGCAGTTGGTAGTTACATCTATGATATTACCTACCAACGCTATGTAATTGAGAAGTATTTTAAAGATAGTAATATACCTAAAAAAGACATAAAATACTATTTAGCAATTCTAAATCATGAGTATTATTTTGATGGTACATATGTTGGCAGTAAACCAGATTATTATAAAGATTTAGATAATGACCAATTTTTAATTAGACTCGTAGATGTAACAGATTTAACAAATCATTTTTTAACTAGCTTTGAATCAGATGTTGAAGAAGTCATTTATAGACTCGATCATATGACGATGGTAGAGTATCCGTTATGCCCAAGAAAGGGTAAACATAAATGTATGTTCCATGACATCTGTTATAAAGATGTTCCAAAGAAAAATTCTGTATTTACGTATATTGGTAGTCATAACGGATTTGAAGATGAAACTGGTGAAAAACATAAACCAGAAGACCTGCTTAAAATGGGTATGAAATATGCACTAGATATACCGTATCATTGGATTAAAAGACCCAACAATCAACTACAATATGAGGTTTTAGATACAGGTAAACCATACATGGATAAACCACGTATTAAAGCCATTTTAGATAAATTAACTTATCCACTATACCACTTAGATTTTGAAACCTTTGGTTCACCTTTACCACGCTTTCGTGGTGAAAAACCATATGACCAATCTGTCTTTCAATTTAACCTGCATATTGAGCATGCACCAGGGGTGAGTGATAAGGATAAAGATTCATATGTCTATCTTGCAACAGACCACTCTGATCAGCGCTATGCACTTACAAAGTATTTATGTGAGCTTATAGGGGAAACCGGAACTGTAGTTGCATGGAATGATTCATTTGAAAGATCACGCATGAAAGAACTAGCCAGACTATTTCCTGAGTTTAGTGAAAAACTAAACAACATCATCAACCGAACATTTGATTTATGGTATGTCTTTAAAGGTAGTCATCATAAGCTATATGATGGTTGGGGTATTGAGAAGAAGGATGGATTCAACTATTATCATGAAGATTTACAAGGTTCCTTTTCAATTAAAAAGGTATTACCTATTTTTGTACCAGATTTGAGTTATGCAAATTTAGATGTAAAAAATGGAGATGAAGCTGTTATTGTTTATGGTAATTTTCCTAAGATGAACAAAGCGGAATTTGAATTTAAAAAACAAGGATTAATTGACTATTGTAAACAAGATACTTGGGCGATGGTGGAATTATTAAAGGCATTACGTAAAAACATCTAAAGTCTTTGCATAATGGGGCTATTTTTTAGTATAATACTTGTAGAGGAATGAGAACTGCATGCTAAAAATTTATAATAGTTTAAGCAATCAAATAGAACCTTTTAAACCAATTCATTACAAACATGTCAATATGTATGTTTGTGGACCAACAGTTTATGATGACATACACATCGGTAATGGTCGTCCTGTGGTTTTTTTTGATGTAGTCAAACGTTACTTGAAATATCTAGATTATGGCGTCACATACGCATCTAACATCACGGATGTAGACGATAAAATCATTGAAAGAGCAAGCAAACTAAAGATTAGTGAAAAAGATTTAGCAAGCATGTATACCGACAACTTTTTTGAAATAGCTAAAAAAGTTGGCGGGTTTAACTTCGACCATACACCACATGCAACAGATTATATTGAACAAATGATTCAGTTTATTCAAAGTCTTATTGATACCGGATATGCTTATCAAACAGGTTCTGGTATTTACTTTA
>CAZRKJ010000066.1:0-6758 GCA_964600775.1 uncultured Acholeplasma sp. | reverse complement strand
TGGTACAACACTCATCTTGTTTGTTAGTAAACCATTCGTATATTTTAATGGGTCAATGCCTCTTGCTTCGGCTAATGTTTTTAAGTCCAAATAGTATCTTGGTACATAAAAAGAGATTTTATCTATTCCTATTTTCATTAATTGCTCCTAGACATAAAATTAATGTGCATATAAAATTATAACACATGAGACATAAATTTGTGAATTTTGCGTGTTATAATACTAGTACTAGAGGTGAATTATGAGTAAATTACTAAAAAATTTCTACAAAAAAACGGTTGATGAACGTATTGAGGCATTAAAATCCATCGAACGCTTTGATGAAGCACTTAATCAACCTACAAATCCCATTATTTTCGACCATTTAATAGAAAACTATGTAACTACCTATGAAGTTGGTCTAGGTGTTGCACCAGATTTCTTAATTGATGATGTCTTATATCATATTCCTATGGCAACTGAAGAACCTTCAGTTATTGCAGGTGCATCACACGCTGCGAAAATCATTTACCGTAATGGCGGCTTTAAAATTGATGCTTTAAACCGTTTAATGATTGGACAAATTATATTCAAAAACGTTAAAGCACCCGATGCACTTATCAAATACTTAAATGATCGTTCAGATGTTTTTAAAGAGATTGCTATAAAGGCACATCCTCAAATACACCAATTAGGTGGTGGTTTGATTTCATTTAGAGTTGAAGATAAGGGTCAAGGCTTTGTTTGTTTATATGCTAGTGTAAATACTTTAGATGCGATGGGTGCAAACACCATTAACACTATTTTAGAAGCCATCAGTAACTTTGTTACAATTGACTATAAAGCTGAGATTTTAATGAGTATCTTATCAAATTTAGCTGTTGATGCTGTTGTAAAAGCATCCGTTAAAATAGATCCTAAACACTTAAAAAATAGTGAGGTTGTGCATAAGGATATTGCACAAGCATCTACATATGCACATATTGATCCATTCCGTGCTGCAACACATAATAAAGGTATCATGAATGGTATTACAGCACTTATGCTTGCAACCGGTAATGATACACGTTCAATCGAAGCAGGTGCACATGCTTATGCTGCAGTTAGTGGTCACTATAAACCATTAACTAAATGGTATGTCAAAGATGATTTCTTAATTGGAGAAATTGAAATGCCACTGATGCTTGGTACTGTAGGTGGTTCTATGGGTATTTTACCAAAGGTGAAGTTATCACGAAAAATTTTAGGTATTACGAAGGCTGAAGAACTCATGAAAGTTGCAGCATGCCTAGGTCTTGCTCAAAACTTTGCAGCTTTGTATGCTCTAACAACGGATGGTATCAACAAAGGTCATATGCGTCTGCATGCTAGAAACGTAGCACTAGAAGCAGGGGCAACCCCACATAACTTAAATGACGTTGTAAACCATTTAGTTAACAGCAAAGAAATTACTGTTGATAATGCTAAAACTTATTTAAAATCACAGTCATGAAAAATAAATGCGATCTTATCGATCGCTTTTATTTTGGGTTACAACAAAGTCTGGATATCTTTCATGGAATTTAACCTTAACTTGTAACATTTGGTCTAAATCTTCTAAGATATGAAACAACAATGCACGTGTTTCAAACTCAGGTCTTGTTTTTGGTAGTTTATCGACTTTAAAGAATTGTTTCATCTCTTGTAATAATTCTAATTGCTTGGTTGCTTTATCATCTAAACCAATATCTCTTATAAGTGCTTTGATGTAATCAGAAATATTTGTTTCATATGCATGATGTACAGGTATAAGGTTCACACTCTTATACATATTATTAATATAGTTTAATTGATTACGTCGCATATATAGATAAGCTAAATAGCGATGATCATTATCAAAAAGTTTATCTTTATCACCGGTTTCAGCATCTAAAATGATTTGACTTATCTTTTGATTTAGTAAATCATAATGTTTAACATATTCCGGTCCATTATCCCTTTTAACTAAATAGATTGCTAACATGTAAAGATGATCCTTTAGCATATCATCTACTTTTTTTACATAGACTTTCATTCTTTGATTAAAGAATTCTGGATAAACTAAATTAATGAGTAATGCAGCACCAACGCTAATAGTAATACTACCGATACGTTCTAACATAAAATAAAAACTAATGTCTTGTGAATCGTATACGTGTTTTACTAAAACAAGTGCAGGAATTAATCCAATATTAATTTTAAGTGCATAAGATGTAAATATAAAAACAATTAAAAATGCTAAAAGTACACATAAGTTAAACCCAAACAATAAGAAAGCAATTACAGATAAAGATAATCCTAAGATAACATCTAAGTACCGTTTAATATTATCTTTAACTGTATCTTTTTTTGTTAGGGAAACAGATAAAATCCCTAAGGCACCAACAAAAATATAATCACTTACACCAACAAAGTAAGCAATTAATGCAGAAACAACTGCAACTACAACAAGCTTAAAAGTCGTATGTAGGACTTGTTTGTAATACATCATTTGTACGTTTTACTCCATAAATATAAATCAGCTAAAACAATTGCAAGCGCATTTTCTAATACAATACCCACACGACGTACAATTGCTGTATCATGTCGGCCACCAACTTCAAATACTTCTTTTTGATTACTTTCTAAATTAAAAGATTCTTGTTTTTTTCCAATACTACTTGTCGGCTTAACAAAAACCTTTACGACCAAATCATTGCCGTTTGAAATACCACCTGATACACCACCTGAGTGATTGGTTAATGTCTTACCTGTAGCATCTTCATAAACATCATTAAACTCAGAACCTAAGCGTTTAGCACCGCTAAAACCAGTCCCAATTTCAACGCCTTTAACAGCGGGTATAGAAAACATCATCTGCCCTATTTTCGAATCTAATTTCTCAAACATAGGTTCACCTAAACCAACCAACATTTGACGAACCCTTACTTCAACGATACCGCCAACAGAATCACCCATACTTGAGACTTCTTTTAAATACGCATCCATTTTTGACATATCTTCTAAAGCACCTATTTGAATGAGTTTATGACTAAATTCAAATGGCAACATTTGTTTTGCAATACTACCTGCGACAACGATTGGTGCAGTAAGTCTGCCAGAAAAACGTCCGCCACCACGATAATCTTGATATCCATTATATTTAATACCGGCAACATAGTCTGCATGACCTGGTCTAGGTTGTTTGGTTAGATGGGCATAGTCTTTAGAGATTACATTTTCATTACGTATCATAATATGAATTGGGGAACCTGTAGCATATTCATTAAATATACCGGATGTCACTTCTAAACGGTCTTTTTCAACACGAGGCGTTGTTCCAACTGCACCCGGTCTTCTAAGAGCCATATCCGCCTCAACCTTATCCCAGTTGATTTTCAAACCCGGTGTTACGCCATCAATAACAACACCAATCGCATCTTGATGTGACTCGCCATATAATGTAATTTTAAATAATGTACCAAAACTATTCATCTAAATCCTCCTTGATACGATCTACAAATTTAAGATCAATATCAGCACTTTGATTAAACCAAATATTTTGAGCATATACTGCTTGAACAATTAGCATGTCTAATCCACCAATTGCATGTTTTGATTCTAGCATAAGTCTTGTTTCTTTTGGATTATATATTAATTCTATTACAAATTTATCTTTAATCATAACATTATCCAAAGGTGATGCATCTATATTTGGATGCATCCCAATTGGTGTAGCATTGATAATCAAATCATATGTAATGTTTGATAGTTCATTTACTGATATTATTTTATCAAATTTTTCATTAGGTTTAGGGTTTCTAGAAACAATCCATGGATCAAAGCCTAAATCCTTACAAACTGCATAGCTAGATTTTGCTGCACCACCACTACCTAGTATGATGATACCTTGTGGCTGATGAATACTTAGGTGCTGTAAAAATATATACTTAAATCCGTCATAATCAGTATTGTCCCCAATAACTTTATGATCTTTATAATAGAGTGTATTCACTGCACCAATTTTTAAAGCCTTAGGTGTGATGAAATCCAAAAAAGGAAGCACGGCTTCCTTATATGGAATGGTTATGTTATATCCATCATATTTACCAACTTTTAAATCATCTATTGCATCTTTAAGCATAGATACATCCTCAAGGTCCAATAAATCATATTGGATTTCTTTATGCATGTATTTACTTATAATTTGATGTATTTTTGGTGATTTAGAGTGGTTAATTGGATGTCCGATTAACCCAAATCTTTTCATGCTTCTAAGTCTTTAGACACTTTCATAATGAGTTTAAATAAACTTTCAAAATGTGGCCAGTTTTCCTGATTCACTAATAAAGCTTTACGTTTTTCTAACACTTCTTTTTCACGGTTTGCATCTAAAATAGGTAAATTGTTTAACTTTTTATATGCACCAATTTCTTTAACAACTTGAAATCTTAATTCTAACAATCTTAAAATATCCTTATCAATTTCATCAATACGATTTCTGAGTTCTAATAGTTTCATTTTATTTTTCCTCCTAAATTTTTAAAACTTTCAAAGAAGTTAGGATAACTCTTTGATACAACTGTTTCATCATCTAAAATGATTGGCAATTCACATTTAATTGAGGCGATTGCCATGGACATAGCAATCCTGTGATCTTTAAAACTTGAAACTTCAACGCCACCTTTAAAGGATTTTTGACCTTGAATTTCTACGGTATCACCATCTACATTAATTTTGACGCCTAATTTTCTTAGATTTGATACCATAGCTTCTAAACGGTCTGACTCTTTGATACGCAATCTAGATGCATTCTCAATAATCATTACACCTTCTGATAATGCACCTAAGACCATAAGTATCGGTCCTAAATCTGGAATTTGCCCGATATCCACACGAACACCTTTAAGTGTTGATGGTAATACCATATAACCTTCATCAGTTTTTGTAATATCTCCACCCATTTTTAATGCGATATCTATAATCTCTTTATCACCTTGAAGACTTTCATGATTTAAATTCTTTAAGTGTATAGGTCCACTTAGTAACCCTGCAGCTACAAAAAACGCTGCGCCACTAAAATCTCCTTCGACCGTGTAGTTACCAACCTTATAGGTTTGTTTACCTGGTATAAAGTATCCATTTTCAGTTGGTTTAATTAAAATCCCAAACTTTTTTAATACATCTAATGTTAAATCAACATAACCGACAGACTCTAATTTAGATGTGATTACTATTTGTGAATCCTTAGATGCTTTGGGTAATGCGTATAGCAAGCCTGTTATAAACTGACTACTCACATCTCCCCTAAGTTCATATGTACCACCTTGAAGTGGTCCTTGAACACTTAAAGGTAACCAACGATCACTTGGGTGATCAAATTGGTTGGTTGATTTAAATAAGTTTTCATAAATCTCTAATGTTCTAAATGGTAATTGGTTTTTACCAGTAAAAGTCACTGTTTGGTTTTGGAGCATAGCAACCGGTATTAAAAATCTAATCGTTGATCCAGACTCATGACATTCAATAATGTCATTTACTTTATGAATACCTCGACCGGTGATGAAATTACCTTTAATTTCAGCACCTAAACTAATCAGTGCATTTTTGGTTGCTTTTAAGTCATCAGAATCTAAAATATTATCTATTTTTGAAGTACCTTCTGCTAGTGCAGCTGCTAATACGTAACGATGTGATAATGATTTAGAAGATACTATCTTTACTTCACCACTTAATTTTGAAGGTATGATTGTAAGCATATTATATTTGAACCCCCTTTTGAATGAGTGGTTCTCCTACGCCTTTAATGTAGACAAATCTTAAACCATCTGCAAGGTTTTTCTTGTCAAAACCAATATATTCTGCAAATAACTTTTTATCTAGTAATGGTTCTTTAACAAGTTCTAACCTTAATAAAATAGTCTTGACTTCATCAAATAAATAGCTCGGTGTAAGTTTTGCTTTTATACCTAAGTCTAAACTGATTAACATCCCATAACTTATGGCAACACCATGTTTTATTGCATAATCATAATGGCGCTCAATGGCATGCCCAAAGGTATGACCAAAGTTTAAAAACATGCGCTCACTTTGTTCAAAAGGATCTTTTTTAACAATATTTACTTTAACTTGGATCGCTCTTTTTAATTCATTTAAAGTTAACTTATCATTTATTTTTAAATATTCATAAAGTTTTGGATCACCAATTAATCCAGCTTTTAATACTTCAGCTAATCCGTTCTTATATTCTACTTTAGGTAGTGTTTCTAAAAATACAGGATCAACTAAAACCTTAAGTGGGTTCTTAAATGCACCTATTAAGTTCTTGCCTTCATTTAAATCTATACCTGTTTTACCACCAATAGATGAATCAACCATAGCTAGCAATGTTGTTGGAATTTGGATAAATGGTACACCTCTAAATAGTGTTGCTGCTACAAACCCTGCAAGATCACCTATAACACCACCACCGAATGCAATCAATAAATGATTTTTTCGCATACCTTGATTAATTAATTTTGTTACAACATCTTTATAGGTATTCAGCGATTTAGACTTCTCCCCTGGTTCAACACTAACAAAGTTAAGTTTAAAATCAGATAATTTTTCAACTAAGAAATTTTCATAGAGTTTAAATACATTATGATCGGTGACAACAAATACTTCTTTATTCGTATAAACACTTAAAACCTCTGCATTTAAATCATTCATTAAATTTTGTTTGACTATAATTTCATAGTTAGATAGTGTTTGTCTCATCAAAACTAATTCTCCTTTGTTTA
>CAZRKJ010000065.1:0-7047 GCA_964600775.1 uncultured Acholeplasma sp. | reverse complement strand
CACCATATATTGCTGAAGTTGATAACTATGCACGTATGTACATGGGACGCTACAGTTGGGTAACTGCATTACTAGATGGTGAGGTTAATGGGGCACCATTTACACTTGAACCAGAAACTGCAACATTAACAGTTGCATATGAACCTTACTGGATTAGTGGTACACAAACTGGGTTACCTTATGGTAGTTTAAGACAATCAAAGAATGTTGCATTATTACAATCACAAGCTGCAACAGCAGGAACCTTAAATGCTACAACAGCACTACAAGTATTAAGAAACTATATTGATGAAGTATATCCAAATCTATCAAAACGTTCAGACCTATTCTTAGGTGAAACAGGACAATATGATATTGATGAATTAACAGCGTTATGGCGTGTAATTAAATTACATCCAAATTCCTTAACTAAGGAAGCAACAGGTGCTGTACGTCCGGATGCTACAATCTATCCATTCTTTACACGTCAATCAAACCATAGAGAAGAATTATTAAGACTTCAAGTTTACTTTGGTGGACAACGTGTACATGGTTCAGACTCATATGGTTCTAGATTCTATATTGATCATGAAGGCGTTCTACAATACTCTTATGCTGAAGATTCCTTCTTACAAAACTTATCTCGTATGAGAGCATGGGCAAGTGAAGGTTTAATTGACCAAAGACTATTTGGACCAGCAAACTCAACAAATTTAAGAACAGGTTTAATCTTCTCTGATAATAACGAAGCAAACCGTGTGTTTGGTTTCATGACCTATGACTTTACAGCATCAACAACAGCTGCAACTGGTGGACAAGATGATGTAATCGCAATCGTGCCACCACTTACAACAACACCAGCATCAGATGGTGAATTTGTACACTATGTAGAAAATGCGCGTGTTGTTAAACCAGATGGTTGGGGTATTTCAAGTGCATCTTCTGAAAAAGAAATTGCAGCTGCGCTTAAATTATTTGATTATTTCTTCTCAGAAGAAGGATCAAAAGTTCAAAATTATGGCACACCAGATATGTGGGTTGAAGGCGAAGAATTTGTTAATCCTTTTGATGGCACAAGCGGTCCTAAATTTAATGAATGGGCAATTACTACAGCAAATGCTGTCTCTAATGGTGATATTTCTGCATTTTTACGTGACCATGTAGGTGCATTGATTGCTATTGGCTATCAAAAAGAAATTGGCTTTGAGCTTCAAGCAACCTCTGAAAACGGATTTAAGAGTTGGGAGTTATACTTTGGTAATGAAAATAGACCTGCAGTAATTATGAATTCTTATACTGCAACAGAACCTTATTACCAATTAGCACCTGCGATTATTTCATTAAATACTAATGAAATTAATATTGTTACCAACCAAACAACGATGCGTGCAGATACACAACTTGTTGATAATATCTTTGGATATATCGGTAGTGTTCAAGCTGAAGGTGTACCAAACACAGTGGCTGGTCTACAACAAATGTTTGCTGAAGCAAATGCAGCAACATATCTTGAAATATATCGTGGTGCATACGATAGAATTTCAAACAATAATTAAACAATAAATACTAATAGGAATAGTGGAGAGCATGATTTGCTCTCCCTACGCCCAATGTAATGTGGCACTACATTGGAGGTAGCTTAAAAAGGAGACTTACACCATGGATAAAATATTAAATCGTATATATAAAATAACTACAATCTTGTTTTTTATTGGTATTGTTATATTTTTTATAGGCAGTTTATCACTCATGACAGAATTGTTTTTACTCGTAGACTATCAATCATATTTAAGACCTGAGGCACTCATACTTTATAACACAGCAAAGGATTTAAATAGAGTATTATTTGATGTTGCCACATATTTAGTTGTTATCGGATCATTTACGATGTTCTTTAAACTATATCGAAAACAAATCAAGTTAATCGCCTTTATTTATCTAATCATTTCGATTGTACTTACAATTATTTTAACGGGTATATATTCATTAGAATTATTTGATTTATTTAATTTATATCACGCAACAGATATCTCCTGGAATTCAAATGCAAATCAAGAACTTCTACGTTATACTGAGCCTTCAGATTATTGGATTGTATTCACACTTGCATCAACATTAATCAGTTTTATTACCTCAGTAATTAGTTTGCCTGTAACAATTACATACTATTTAAAATTACGTAAACCTAATGGGGAGGTAGTCTAATGAAACGTCCAACAAGAATGAACTATCAGCCAAATAAAGCAAGTTATTATTTAATGTTACTGTTTTTAATTTTAAATCTTGTTTATACGGTGCAGTCATTAGAAACTATGGTTACAACGCTGTTTTTAGGTGTGGATACCATGATTAATATCACCATACTATTATTAGGTTTTTTAGCATCAGCAAAACTTAAAGTATATGATAAAAGATGGAGTTATATAGCTATTGGTTTTGCTGTATTTCAAATCGTACGTATGTTTTGGACACCAGGACTTAAAGTAGATTGGATTATATATTTAGTGGTTTCAGCATTTGCAGCATTATTAGCAAGTTATGTTTCATTACATAAGATACATATTA
The DNA here is from genome assembly GCA_964600775.1 of uncultured Acholeplasma sp. Taxonomy (GTDB): domain Bacteria; phylum Bacillota_I; class Bacilli_A; order Acholeplasmatales; family Acholeplasmataceae; genus Acholeplasma. The sequence continues at coordinate 4,503 of CAZRKJ010000065.1, read as the reverse complement.
TTGAAAAACTCTCAGTAAGTACAGATGAACTACCGAATACCATTCAATTATTAGCAAAAGATGAGTCACTAGATTTAAATAAAACTAAATTATCACTTCAAGGTATCAATAAAGTATATGCAAATGGTGTTCAAGCAGTCAAAAACTTTAACTTAGATATTAAAGAACATGAATTTATTGTATTGGTTGGCCCATCTGGTTGTGGTAAATCTACGACCTTAAGAATGATCGCTGGTTTAGAAGCAATCTCATCAGGTCAAATGTATTTATATGACAAACAGATTAATAAACTTGCACCATCAGACCGTGATGTTGCAATGATCTTCCAAGATTATGCTTTATATGGTCATATGACATCATATGCAAATATGGGCTTTAGTTTAACCTTAAGACATGAGAATGATATATATGTTCATGATAAAGTAATTGAAGCATCTCGTGTTGTACAATTAGAAAACGAATTAAATAGACTACCTAAAAACCTAAGTGGTGGACAGCGCCAAAGAGTTGCATTAGGACGTTCAATCGTAAGAAATGCTAAAGTATTTCTAATGGATGAACCACTATCTAATTTAGATGCTAAATTAAGAGATGGTACAAGAAAAGAAATTGTTAAATTACACAGAAATTTACAAGCAACTATAGTTTATGTAACACATGATCAAATTGAAGCAATGACGATGGCAACCCGCATTGTTGTTATGAATGAAGGATATATTCAACAAGTCGGTACACCTTCACAAGTATATAATGAACCAGCAAACTTATTTGTTGCCGGTTTCATGGGTATGCCACCAATGAACTTTTTCATTGGTCGAATTGAAGGCAAAAACTTTGTTTCAGATGATTTGAATTTAACTTTAAATGATAAGCAATTAGAATTATTAGCTACTTATAAAGATAGGCCACTAACATTAGGTATAAGACCAGAGTATTTCTCCTCAGACTTAAAGCACCGTGTGGATAAAAATTGGTTAGTAGATGTAAAAGTTAATATGGTTGAATATAGTGGATCATCACAAATCGTAACTTTTGAATTATCTGGTCAAACTATTAATGCCAAATTAAACACTAGAGACTCGATTGAAATGGATGATGTTATTACATTGGCTATAAAACGTGAAGCTGCACTATTCTTTGATACTCAATCAACACTACGTATCGTTGATACCTACCAATCTATGCAAGTCAAATTTGATGGTGAAGGCATTATCTTTAATGAACAAAAAGTTACGCTACCTAAAAACTTAGTTCAAACATTAAAACTATATAAAGATAAAGTGGTTTCACTAAACTTTAGATTAGAAGATATGGTTCAAGATCCAAACGGTATTGAACTAACTGTTTTTGATGCAATACCATTTGGTGATATTCAACAAGTTGTATTTACAGATGGTATATCAAAATGGACAGTACGTATGCAAGATGACATAAGTTACATTGTTGGTAATAGATATGCCATAAACTTTAACTTGAAAGATGTCTACTTTACAGATATTGAAACTAAACAACATATTAAGGAATTGATACAATGAAAAAGGTTATCGTAATCATTCAATCCATGTTTAAAAATATATGGCATGCAATTAAAGAATCTCCAAAATCTGTAGGTGCATTCATTACAGGGTTTAATGGACTGTTTCAATTGGCAATATCAACAGAACATATTCAATCTCTTGTAACAATTACACCAGCGCAAACAGCTGGTGTAGGTTCACAAGGTATTGGGATGTTTTTCTTCATGTTTATCTTAATGGGGTTGGTGGCAATCTTTGCAGGTACACGTATTGTGGATAAGAACTCTATTTTTAGAGCTTGCTTAACAAATATACTAGCAATTGCTGCAGGAACTTATTATTTCCTACAAATTTCTAACCCTGATACATATATATCATTTGGACATGTTCAAAGTTCATTTATCTTAATGATTATTGGATTATTACTCTATGGTCTATCAATTGTATTATATTTAATGCAAATAAAAATTTATAAAAAGGAACAACCGGTAATCTATGAAGATTAAACATTTTAAAGACTGGAAAGATCAAACTAAAGTCTTCCTATTTAGAATATGGCTCGCAGGTGCTATTGCATTCTTTATTGGATGGACACCACTTGGTGGTGGTGAAAATCCAAATGCATTTTTTGTCTACCAATTAATATTTACGTTAGCCCTAGGGTTATTTATAACCAATATGCTTATAATGGGACCAGTCAAAAAAATGATGTTTAATTTACCGAATAAAAATAGATATCAAGCACCATTATTTAGAAGAATAATAGCAAACATTTTACACTTTATGGCAATGGTACTCATCGTTGTAATGATATGGTTATCATATGCTGGAGTGAATCAAGTATTTGGATTCTTTGGTATTTATGGACCAAACGGATTACCATTTATTGCATTTGAACCATTTACTTTTGCAGCATTATACGGATTATTCTTTGCTATAGGTGAAAGGATTTATAACAAAATGTTAGGTTTAAAAGTAGTTACAGATGGAGCTAAAGATAATAATCATAAAGAAAGCTAGGTAACCATGAGAAAGTATTTGTTTATTGATCAAACAATTGAATCCCTTATTGAACAAAATAAGACTTCAAAACGCAGGCAATTTAATTTATTGGTTACGCAATGTAACACATATTTTGATTATGTTCTTGAAACGACACACCCGCCTAAATCTACAACTTTTATGGGGATGGCTATTAAGAACTTAAGTCTATTGTATTTATTAACAAATAACAAAAAATATTTAAAAGAAGCATATCGCTTTATTGAAACAGTCATTGGTTATGAAAAGTGGGGATATGCCCATTTAGTCAATGTTGATTTGAGTGCTTCATGGATTATGTATGGATTATCTTTAGCATATGATTGGTTAAAAGATGTTATGCCCGAAGCTTTTAGACTAAAAGTAGAAGCAAAACTATTACTACAAGCTCAAATTATGTATCAGTATCGTAAAGATACATTTGGTAAAGGGTGGTCAACAAGTTTCTTTCAAAATCATAACTGGATTAATATGACAGGGCTTGCTGCTGCAGGGTTTGCTCTAAAAGATGTAACCAATGAATCAAGCATTTGGTTAAAGATGTGCGAAGAAAACTTTGAACAAGTTTATCCATATTTACCAACAGATGGTTCTTATTATGAAGGTGTTGTCTATTGGCGATATGGTGCGATGTGGTTATTTGTATACGCACATTTGATTAAAAATCAAACAGGAAAAGACTACTTCAAAGAAGTTCCTTTCCTTAAAGAAACATTCTATTATCGTCTTTATCAGGCTGTATCAGATTTAAGTCAAACAGCAAACTTTGGTGATACACATGATACACGTAGTGGGCATTCAACAGCTGTTTACTATAAAATAGCATCTGCTTATAATGATGGGTATGCTCAAAATTTAGCAAATCTAGTAGAAACAGAATTTCTAGCATTAGAGGCAACATCAAAAGTCAAACCTGGCATTTTAGCAGAGGTTGGATTTAATTATTTATGGCATGATCCAGAAATTGAAATCAAACCATTTAGTGATTTACCACTAGTTAAATATTTTCCTGATTTAGGCCTGGTAACTCATAGATCATCATGGGCAAACGATGCAACATTCTTTACCTTTAAGGCTGGGTCACCAGGGGGTAAAACACAGTGGGAACAACTCTTTAAATTAAAAAAACAAGGAATTGATGCCTATTCACTTAGTCATCATCATCCAGATAATCTTTCATTTATAATATTTGCTAAGGGTGAGTATTTAGTGATTGATGATGGCTATAACAGAAATATGAAAGCAAGTTATCACAGTGTGCCTTTAATCAATCATACTGGCTATGCTATAGAAGATGTTAATGATGTCTTAACAAAATCAGCAAACTACCTTGAATCAATCAAATCTGATTATGAGCCTAAAGACTTTGAAGCTCAGATAACTTCATTTGAAGCTGATATAGATGGTATGCAGTTAAGTGCACATGCACATAAAGTCTATGATCCAAAACTTAATCTTAAAAAGTTAGAGCGTCACGTCATAACAACAAATAAAAACTACTTTATCTTTACCGATCGATTTGAAAGTGAAGATAAACACACATATCAGTGGTTATTACAAGCACCACATAAATATCGTGTTATGGATGATAGTTTTATTATCGATAATAATCAATCTAGATTGGTTGTCTTACCCTTAAATGATGATATAGAAAATCGACTAGTATCTCATACAATCAAGGCAGTCATGACAACCCAAGAACCAGAAAATTTTACAATACAACAGTTAGAAGGATTAGAGTTATCAACGAAAAAAGCTATGAAATCATATTTTATGGCAAACCTACTATTAATCAATCCGGATGATCAAGGTATAGAGGCAAAGAAAGTTTTAAATGGTACGACAAAGGGCTATTTAATAGAATTAGCAGATCAAAGGGATGTATTTTTAATGAGTGACCAATCAATAATATATGAATCAATTACATCAGATGCTGAAAGTATAT
>CAZRKJ010000064.1:0-7106 GCA_964600775.1 uncultured Acholeplasma sp. | reverse complement strand
CGTATCGTTGGTCCAAAGATCAAAGGTATTACACCAGATAAAACAATGACTAATCCCATTGTAATAATTTGTTTAGTTGCTGGATTTGTATATTTAGAATTTCTAAATATGATTACATCAATTAAATAGCCTGCCACTAAAGAAACAAGCATCCCACCTAAAATTGGCGCAATCAATGAATACGGATTTGAAATTGTAACACTTGGTAAACCTGTTAAGTCACTAACACCTTGTTGATCAATAAGATAACTTGTGATGTATGCGCCTAATATACCTAACATACCTTGACCAAAGTTAGTTGTTGAACTTGTCTTAAAAATTAAAACAATCCCAAATGTCGCTAAAGACAAAAATGAGAATGAAATCAACGAGGTTGTTATGATATCTATAATAGTTGTCATATGTATCCTTTCGTTTGTTAACATCATCTTGTATATGTTGAATTATAGTTAACATTATTTTTTTAGTTACTTTTATCTTAATAACATGAATATTTGTTCAGTAATATCTTATCATGATTGATTTTATATTGTCAATAGGTTGTTGATAAAAAATGTAATCGTTTACATCAAACAGCGTGCTTAAAATCTTTTACTTGTATTTTTATGCTATTTCATATAAAATAAGTAACAGGAGATTACACTATGATGACAAATTCAATTCGCTTACCTAAAACTCAAACAGGATTCAAATCCTTTTATCGTATTATTGATGTCTCTAGAAAACTATTTGCAGAGAATGGTTTTTTAGCAACTTCAACAAATCAAATAATATCCGAAGCTAAAGTTGCTATTGGAACATTCTACATATACTTTGATGATAAACGTGCAGTATATGACTATCTATTAAATGATTATTCTAAACGTATTAGAAAAGAAATTCAAACAGCTGTTAAAGATTTACCTACACGTTATTTAAAAGAACGTGAAGGCTTAAAAACTTTTATTAAATTTTCATTACAAGATCGTTTAAGTTATCGTATTATTTGGGAGTCCATGTTCGTTGAGCGTCAACTCTTTGTAGATTACTATACTTCTTTTGCTAAAGTTTATATGCATCAACTACAATTAGCAGTGGATACTGGTGAGGTTGATAAAAAAATTGATTTAGAAACACTTGCATATGTATTAATGGGTATTTCTAACTTTGTTGGGTTACAAGCAGACTTTAAAGATTCTATTTCAGATGATGCAGTCGATCAAATTGTTGAACAAGTTATGTATATTCTACAAAATGGTATGTTTAAAAGTTAGTTTATAGAATTTAATAAGTAAAAGACCAATTCATAACATTTTTGATATGAATTGGTCTTATTTTTTTATTATTTTTTAGCTAATCTTAAGACGTCACGAGCAATCATGATTTCTTCGTTTGTTGGAATTACCCAAACTTTAACTTGTGAATCTGCAGCTGAGATATCTTTATCGCCTCTAGAGTTGTTTTTAGCATCATCAATCTTAATACCTAATACAGTTAGACGGTCACAAACCAATTTTCTTACTTCTTTTGCGTTTTCACCAATACCAGCCGTAAAGACTAAAGCATCTAAACCACCTAATAGTACATAATAAGATGCAATATAATCTACGATTCTTTTAGCTTGAATATCCAGTGTTAGTTTTGCACGTTCATTACCGCTTTCAGCAGCTGAAACTATATCACGAGAATCATGTGATAAACCTGAGATACCTAAATATCCACTCTTCTTGTTCAGTTCATTTAAAGTTTTTTCTAATGAATACCCTTCTTTTTGTTGCATTAACTGGAAGATTGCTGGATCAACATTACCACTACGTGTACCCATCGGGAAACCTTCAAGTGGTGTTAAACCCATGGATGTATCCATACTTTTACCATCTTTTATCGCTGTAATGGATGCACCATTACCGATATGTGCAACGATGATTTTAGATTCTTTTTTACCTAAACGTTCTTGTGCAACCTCTGATACATATTGGTGTGATGTACCATGGAATCCATATTTTCTAACACCATGATTTGTATACCACTCATATGGTACACCATATAAAAAGTTTTCTTTTGGCATTGTTTGATGGAATGTTGTATCAAATACTGCCACATGAATGACGTTTGGAATAGCTTTTCTAAATGCATTAATCCCAATAATATTTGCAGGATTATGTAGCGGAGCTAAATCATTTAATGAAGCAATTTTAATAACGACATCATCGTCAATAACAACTGACTCTTTAAATAACTCGCCACCTTGTACAACACGGTGTCCAACCCCTTGAATTTCATCAAGCGATGCAATCACTTGGTTTTCTAACAATCCTTTAATAACTAAATCTACTGCTACTGAGTGATCTAAAACAACTAAATCACTGTTTGTCTGAGATTTACCATTAAATTTAATTTTAAACTCTGCATTCTTATTGCCAATACGTTCAACGATACCAGATGCGATTTCACGCTCCTCAGGCATTTGAAGTAATTGGAATTTTAAACTGGAACTTCCAGCATTTACGGATAAAATTTTCATAGTATTTACCTTCCTATCTAAATTGATTGTATCTTAACATGAATAATTATTCAAGTATTACTGTATTTTTTGTGATTAAACAAATAAATAATTGTATATTGCAATAAATTGTAGAATTGTACCGATACCTACAAATATGTGCCAAATAAAATGAAAGTATAGTTTATCGGATTGTTTATAAAATATAACACCAATTGAATAACTGATACCACCAAGTAATATAAACCACATCGTTGGTGCACTATACTGATATAAGTCTATCATAAAATAAAGCCCACTCCAACCTAATAATAAGAAAATAATAATATGCATGGTTTGAAACCTATAAACCCATATGGATTTAGAAATAATACCAACCATAATAAGTAACCATTGCATGATCAGTAAAAATAAACCCAAAGACATCATGCCTTCCATACCAAGAAGTGGCATTCTAAAGACTGGAAGTAACAAGAATATTGGTGCAAACGTTCCACCAATGAGCATATATATACCGATATGGTCAAACCGCTTAAAGACAGATTTTGAACCTGTAAAGGATAGTGCATGATAAAGTGTAGAACTTAAATATAATAAAATCATTGAAACTCCAAAAATGATTGAACTCGTAACTTGCCAAGTATCTGTAGACTTTAATAACATTAATACTAACGCAACCACACCAAATAATGCCATAATACCGTGTGATACACTGTTTGCAACTTCTTCACCAACGGTTTGTATGCGTTTTTCTTTTTTTACTTTTGGTTTCATATTTACCCCTTAAAATGTTTTAAATAGTCTTTTCCTTTGAGTGACTCTGGTTCTGTTGGGCTTAAATCTGGATACCCTAATTGTCTTAGAACCTCAAACACCGTAATAGCAACCGCATTTGATAAGTTTAGACTTCTTATTTTATCGTTTGTAGGTATTCTAAATGTATAATCAATATTCTTGTTTAAAAGTGCTCTATCAATACCAAAGGATTCAGATCCAAAGACTAAATATATATCACCTTCAATTAAATCAAATTTTGGTTCACTATGTACATTTTTTCCATATCTTGTTAAATAAAAATAAGTGCCTTTATGTGTATCTAAAAACACATCGAAACTATCATGAATCTCAAAATTTAAGTGATCATAATAATCAACAGCACTGCGCCTTAATTTTTGATCATCGATTTTAAAACCAAGTGGTTCAATTAAATGCAATTTAACACCTGCGCCTACACAAGTGCGCATGATGTTACCCGTATTTTGTGGTATTTCAGGCTGACATAGTACAACATGAATCATGTACCCACCTCCGCTAAAGCATCTTCTAAATTTACACGTATCGTTAACTGAATATTTTTTCTTAAATGATGTGCATGGAATAAGGCTATAACATTGGAAATATTCATAGCAGTCCAAACTACACTATAGTTCATTTGAGGGAATATGAACCAAAATAAGAATAATAGTGGTATACGTAATCCCCATAATCTAAAGGATTGAGCTTTCATACCTAGATTTGATTGACCACTACCATTAAAGATAGCCATGTAATTTTGGAATATTGACATTACTGGTTGAGTAAGTAATAACCACAATGTATATTCAATAGAAACCTGAATTAATCTAGGATTACTACTACCAACTAACAATATAACAAATGATTCTCTAAATAAGATAGCAATTAAGACAGCTACTACCGTTAAACTAAATGTTAATATACCGGTTTGCCGATACACGCTAACCGCCCTTTCAGGCTGTTTATTACCAATATTAGCACCAATAAACACTGCACTAATTGTAGTAATTGCATATATTGGATTCATGAGTAAATTACTTAATTTATTACCCGTTGAAAAGGCAGCTGAAATGATATCTCCAAATTGTGATAAAACAAATGAATTAATAATTAAGAACCCAAAGAATGTAACTGAATGCGAAATTGTTGCCGGGTAAACAAATGGCCAAATTTCTTTTAATGTTGATTTTTTTGGTACAAATGCATTTGTCTTTAAACGCATGTATCTGCGACTCGTAAACAAATCTAAAATCATGAGTGGAACAAACATCAAGTTCCCTATAACAGTTGACCAAGCAGAACCAACAACACCAAGATTTAATATTTCAACGAAATACCATGTCAAAACTGTATTAACTAGTATGCCAGAAATATTTAATATTGTTGGCATAATTGTTGAGCCTTGAGCTTGTCTGATTGCTTGATAGACTAAGAAAAATATAACCCCAACAAGTTCAATACTTCGGATATTGAAATACTCTAATGCAAAATTATACGTCTCACCTTTTGCCCCTAATATATCAATAATAATCCATGAAAAACCTAATATTAAACCGGTTATTATTACACCTACTATAACAGCAAGCGTGATGAGTTGTGCTGCATAAAACTTTGCTTTATCTTCTCTTTTTGCACCAATAAACTGTGATACGATCGCCATAGCTGCAATTGATAAACCAACACCTATAGCTAAGATTAGATTATTAAAAGATTCATGGATATTTAGTGCAGCAATGGCTGAGTTTATAGTTTCTGGTGATGCATCTTTTATACGTGCAACAAAATAAATATCAATCATTCCATTAAACGATTTAATTAAATTATTGATTAAAATAGGTAAAGATAAAAGCAACACATATAACCATATGTGCTTGCCATTAAGCATGCGTTGTGTGTTTTTTGATAGCCCTGATGACATGATAAACTGTTTCCTTTTAATGTTTATGTTTTGTTACTAATGCTTGTCTTAAATCCCATAAATCTTGTGAAAGGTCAACATAATATTGGTGTGGAAAATTTAGTCTAATCATTTCTTTCCACATCTTATTAAAACTTAACTCTTTGTGTTTTCTAATTGCCATAATACTTGGTTTATCATAAACCAATTTACCTTGTTTAAAAATTGGTATGAGTAGCTGTTCTATTTTATAGTTTTCAACAATCTTTTCTTTCCAAGGATGCATAGGATCAAACAATCGATAGGGTTTTGTTGTATCAATAACTTCATCATGTAAAGTAATTAAGTCTGCAATCGCTAAATCATTTTCATCATAGAATCTATATACTTGTTTAAAACCTGGAATTGTAGTTTTTGCTACATTATCAGATATTTTGATTTTAGGTATGAGTTTACCATCATTTTCAATTGCACTTAGTTTAAATACACCGCCAAAAACAGCTTCACTTCTAGCAGTTATTAGACGTTCACCCACACCAAATGAATCAATTGCTGCTTCTTGATGAACAATTAGATCTCTTATTAAAAATTCATCTAATGAATTTGAAACAGTTATTTTGGTTTCAGATAATCCAGCATCATCTAACATACTTCTAACCTTTTTAGAAAGGTATGCTAAATCGCCTGAGTCAATCCGAACACCTTTTAAGGACTTACCTAACGGTTTTAATACCTCGTTATGAATTCTAATAGCATTTGGTATACCTTCATTTAAGGTATCATATGTATCAACTAATAGTAAGCAATTATCAGGATAATTTAGTGCATAACTTTTAAATGCATCATATTCGGTATCAAAGCTTTGTACATATGAGTGTGCCATAGTACCAACCGCAGGTACCCCATATAAGTATTCAGCAAGTGTATTTGATGTACCGGTAACACCACCAATATATGCACTTCTAGCGCCTAAATTAGCCGCATCATAAGAATGTGCACGTCGTGCACCAAATTCAAAAACAGGTCTACCTTTGGCTTCTCTTACAATCCTTGATGCTTTGGTTGCAATTAGTGATTGATGATTAATAGATAATAAAACAAACGTTTCTATTAATTGACATTCAATAATCGGTCCCTTAATAACCATCAACGGTTCATTTGGAAAAATTGGTGTACCTTCTTTAATTGCATACACATCTGAGCTAAATTTAAAGTTTGCTAAATACTCTAAAAAACCTGCATCAAATATTTTTTTTGACTTCAAAAAATTAATTGCATCTGCATCAAACCTTAAATTTTGAATATAATCAATAATCGATTCTAAACCTGCAAAAATAGCATAACCACCATTATCTGGAATACTTCTAAAGAAAACATCAAACACAGCAATCTCTTGGTGTCTATTATCTTTAAAATAGCCATTAGACATTGTCAGTTCATAAAAGTCGGTTAAAAGTGCTAAATCTCTATTCATATTAATCACTCCCTAAAGTATTTTATCACGTATTTTTATATCTGCCATACCTAAATAAAAATGAATCCCAATTAAGGGATTATTTTTATAATGAGGTATCTAAAACTAGATCGTTTTCTGTATACCAATTCATTTTTATAAATAGCATGTCTATCCAAAATACTATAACAAGCGGAAATAGTATTAATGATAACACATATAACCATCCATTAAGTGAGAAATTAGCAATTGTAAGTGGTTGGATAATACCTACTAAGCCAGAGGTACCCATGCCTGCCCATACAGCACTAAATCCATGCCCTACAGGTATTGCACTAATAAACCAATCATAACCATCAAATATGAAATAATTTACTGGTGCAAGCACAAAACTTGCAAAGAGTGTTGGTATCCAAACTTGTGGTTTCTTTAAAATATTTTTAAAATGAAACATTGAACTTGCTAAACCAACTGTAAAA
>CAZRKJ010000063.1:0-7113 GCA_964600775.1 uncultured Acholeplasma sp. | reverse complement strand
GTCTGTTTCATCATTAAGTGCTATTTTAACTTCTTTAGGTATATCAATACCTACAAATATACGCATATAACCACCTCTTATATTATTATAAACAAAAAAAGGGTTAATAGAAACCCTTTAAATATCGTAACTCACGTTATGAATAAAATTCTTCAGACTTTCAGTTTGAGGATGATCTAATATAGATACTTCACCGTGTTCGACAATTTTCCCGTTTTCCATAAATATAACATAATCTGCAGCTTTTTTTGCAAATCCTATCTCATGGGTAACTATCATGAAATTCATTTCTTTTTCTCTTAATTTTAATATTGTTTTTAGTACTTCATGAGATAAAATAGGATCTAATGCAGAAGTAGGTTCATCTAAGAAAACCACTTCTGGTTTAATAGCTAAAGACCTAATAATACTCGCTCTTTGAGCTTGACCACCAGAAATTTTTGCTGGTATCTTATCTTTATGTTCAATAAGCTCAAATTGTTCTAATAAATCTAGCGCAATTTTATTTGCTTCTTCTATGTTTATACCATGTACTTTTTCTAGTACCAAGGTAATATTTCTTAAAATCGTTAAATGTGGAAATAAATTGTGTGCTTGAAAGACAAAACCAACACTTTTGAAATACTCATTTTTATCTTCTTGTGTAACAACATGTTTATTCAAATAAATTTCTCCAGAAATTGGATCTTCAATACCTGATAATAATCTTAAAAGTGTTGATTTTCCTGCACCACTTGGACCAATTAAAGCAATCCCTGATCTATTACTAACTTCAATATTTAATCCATCTAAAATCAATTTATCTTCATATGTTTGAACGAGGTTCTTTAATTTTAAATCCATGTCGACACCTTCTTTTCAAAATATTTGGCTAAAAATATTAAAGGGACTGTAATACTTAAGTACAATAAAAACATTACTAAAAAACCTTCAACAACAGCATATGTTCTTGACTGTATCGTCGTTATCTGATTATAAAGCTCTTCAACACCAATGAAATTTAGCAAACTAGATCCTTTAATGATAAATGCTAAATTGCCAATCATAGGAGGAATAATTACTTTTACCAATTGAGGTAAGATGATATATCTATATTTTTGATATGATGTGAAACCTAAAACTTTCATAGCTTGATACTGTGTATCATCAATCGATTTGATTGCTCCTATAAATGCATTTCTCATATAAGGTCCCATAAATAAACTAAACCCTACGATACCTGCTAAAAAACGATTCGTCAGATTTAAAGGAACCGCAATAAAATAAAACGTTACAATCAAAAATACAATCGTTGGTGTTCCAAAGACAATTTCACTAAAAATATTAGAAATATATTTAAATGTTAAAATTTTTGAATTTGATAATAAATACAAAATAAAACCTAAAACAACACTTGATAATAAAACAACAACACTTATAACAATTGTATTGACATATCCTTTTGCAAGAATATTGGTGTATTCAAAAATAACACCTAGACTAAAATCATCTCTTCCTGGATAAGAAAGCACTATAAAACTTACTAGCGCTATATAAAACAATAGCGCTAGTATCACATGTATACTTTTATTATTCTTCTTCATCGATAATGCCTTGTAAGTAGACATTTAATGTTTCACCAGGAATATTTGCATCAATATCATCATTATATAGTTCTCTTAAAATATCATAAATACCATTTGTTTCTAATCCAGCAATAAATGTATTTGCTTGTTCAACTAAATCATCATTTCCTTTTTTAAAAGCCATACCAATTGGTGATAATGCCAAAGGGTCAAGTAAAATTTCAGTGGTATTTGGATTTGCTAAATGATGTCCAGCTGCATTGCTTATACTCATTAAAAAGACATCAGATGTTCCTGATACAACCTCAAGCACAGCAGCATTCACGTCATTAACCTCACGTATGATTGGATTATTCGCTAATTCTCTAGCAATTTCTAAAGGCGCAAATGTTTTTGGTCCAACAAATTTAACACCTTCTAATGCTAAAATATCTTCTTTAGATTCAATATTGTTTGTATCATAAAAAGTTTTATTTACTAGTGATACAAGCGGGAAATTAAAATACGGATTACTAAAATTAACTGATTTTGCTCTTTCTTCAGTAATACTCATTGATCCAATAATAACATCGACTGTACCACTGTTTAATTCTGTAATTAAAGTTTCAAAAGGTAAATCTACGATTCTTACTTCTTTACCTAAAAACTTACCAAACTCTTCAGCTAGTGTAACACTTATCCCTGTTGGTTTTCCGCTATCATCAATGGTTTCAAAAGGTGGGAATGTCAAATCCATACCTACTCTTAAAATATCGTCATCAGACTGACAGGCAGTTAAAATCCCTACAGTAAATACTAGTAAAACTATATATAAAATTTTCTTCATTTTCATCTCTCCTATACATTATTTATTTTGTATTTATTATAATTAAAAACGACTGTAATTACAAAGATATTGCATTCTTGTCTATTACAAAAAAGAGCCAATGGCTCTTTTTAACTAAAATTATCAAATAATATGTTATCATCTTTCATATCATGACTCTTTAGTACTTTTATACATGCATTAATCATGCCAGGTGATCCACATAAATAACCTTCTGAATCACTTAAATCACCAACATATTTATCTACAACATCAGTAATTAAACCAACATCACCTTCCCAGTTATCTTCAGCAAGTGGTTCAGATAGTGCAGGTATGTATTCAAAGTTAGGAAATTCTTTTGATAACTCTTCAAACTCTTCAGTATAATATAGATCTCTCTTTGATTTTGCTCCAAAGAAATATTTAACCTTACGATTCATGCCCTTAGCTCTTAAAGTATATAATATCGATCGAATTGGTGCTTTACCTGAACCACCAGCAATACATATCATATCTTTATTTGAATCTTCTCTTAAATAGAAATCACCATAAGGTCCAGTAATAATCATCTTATCGCCAACCTCCAATGCTTTATGAACAAAAGTTGTAGCTTGTCCATTTGGAACTAAACGTATGATTAATTCTATTTCCTTATTGTTTTTTGGATCTGATGCAATTGAGTATGCTCTAATCACGTCAATACCAGGCACTTTAATCTGAACATATTGTCCTGGTTTAAAATCCATCACTTCAGGTTCAATGAGTTTAAATCTTACTAACTTAATATCGTAAGTTAAATCTTTAATATAGGATATTTTAGTCGTATATTCTTTTGCGTTTAATAATCCTTTTGGCAAAATAATTTTCATGTCTCCTCTAACTTTAACTTGACACGACAATCTTACCCCTTCTTCTCTTTCCTCTTCGCTAATAAATGGTTCTTCTGTGGGCTTAATGTTTCCATCTCCGCCTACAAGTTTAAACTTACAAAATCCACATGTTGCTTTACCACCACAAGCAGATGGAATAAAAATTTTCTCATTTGAAAGTGTATTTAATACAGTATCATCACCTTTTACAGGTATTTTAGTATCATCGTTAATAGTGATCACTTTTTCGCCACCACCGCCTAACAATTTCTCAACTAAAATCAAGATTAAGGAGATGATGATTAATACACTGACTAAAACAATAGGTAGTCCCCAATTCATAAAATCACTCTCCTTTTTTTATACTAATCCTGTAAATCCCATAAATGCTAAAGCTAGAATCCCTAATACAATAAATACAATCGCTTTACCTCTTAATCCTTTAGGTGGATTGCTAATTTTAGCCATTTTTTCTCTTAGACCTGCAACTAAAACGATAGCTAACATCCAACCAACACCAGAACCAAATGAAAATGAAATTGTTTCAACAAAGGTATAATCTCTATTCACAAAGAATAAAGATACTGCCAAAACAACACAATTAACTGTGATTAATGGTAAGAAAATACCAAAAGCATTATACATTTTTGGAACAAATCTTTCTAAGAATATTTCTAATAATTGAACAACAGCTGCAATTGTGATGATAAACACAATCAAACTAATAAATTCAGTATTAGTCGCAACCAAAAGCTTATAAATTGGATAATTAACAGCGGCAGTTATTGTCACTACAAATACAACAGCGATTCCCATACCTTTAGCATTTTTTACACTTGTAGATATAGCAATTAACGGACACATACCTAAAATGAAAACTAACGCGATGTTATTATTTAATATTGATGATATAAAAAGTTCTATCACATTCATTTATGTATCCTCCTATATTTGTGTTTCATAATTCTTTGTAAGGACACGAATACCCCAGATCATAAGACCTAATACAAAGAAACCACCTGGTGCCATTGTCATGGCAACCCAATTAATCCATCCTGTACCAACAACTCTAATATTTAAGAATGTACCAAAAGCTAAAATTTCTCTAACAGATGCCACTGCAATAAGTACTAATGCATAGCCTAAACCACTTGCTAATCCATCAATTAATGAATACTTAACAGGATTTTTAGCAGCGAAAGCTTCAGCACGTCCCATAACAATACAGTTTGTAATAATAAGTCCTACATAAGCATCTAAAGAATCCGCGATTGCTGGAAAATATGCTTGTAATACAAGCTGTACAATAATAACAAATGTTGAAATGATGACCATATAAGTAACCATTCTTACTTTACCTGGTATGAAATTTCTAATCAATGAAACAGTTGCAGAACTTGCCATAACAACAAATGTTACACCTAATCCCATAGCAATAGCATTTTCAACTCTATTTGATACAGCTAAAGCAGAACATATCCCTAATACAGCAATTGCGATTGGATTATTTGTAGCTAATCCATCTTTTAAAATGTTATACCATTTTTTATACTTAATACGAATCCATCTCATGATTGGTCCTCCTCTTCATTTAGAGCAGTCCATACGTTTTTAAATGCCTCATAATTTGTATTTAATATACCTTCAAATGCATTTGATGTTCCTGTTGCTCCAGTAATTGCATCGACTTGATTAGGCTCGTTCGCACCATCTTTAGTGACATCTAGAGCAGGTGTCATTTTAACACCTACATAATTATTTAAATATGGTCTTTCTGCAACCACACCACCTAATCCAGGCGTTTCTTCTTGTTGAAGAATCGTAACTCTAGCAATTGTTTCAAAATCTGATTCTAATGTTAGAATACCAATAATAGGTCCCCATAAGCCCGCGCCTTCAAATTGATAAGCAACACGGCCTGTGTTATCATCGACATAAAATCTAAATTCATCCTCATCAATAATTGTCACTTCTTGATCAAAAACATCATGAATATTGGTAAAATTATAGTCAATATCAAACCCCTCAAGAATTGCAGATTTTAATTTTGCTTCACGATTAAGTTCAATTCTTTCTTTTGTAAGTGCATCTGCACCTAATAATAAAGCACTCGTAACCAAGCCAACCAAAACAATGAAAACAATCATTTTAAGATTTTGATTCATTAGTTACACCTTCTTTCTTTTCAATTCGTTCTTTAAACTGATTATCTATTAACGGTGCAACAGCACTCATAATAATTATCGCAAACATCGTGCCTTCAGGAAATGTTGCCATAAATCTAATAACAACCGTAATAAGTGCAATACCTACTGCAAAAATCACTCGTCCCCAAGGGTATATTGGGGTCGTTGTTTCATCAGTTGCTACAAAAAATGATACTAAAAATAGATTACCTATGAATAATGTGTTAAATGCATTGTTTGGAAAACCACTTATACCAAACCAAATACCTAGTTGAGTAAACACAAATACACTTAGCAATAAAGTTAATGGGATTTTCCAATCAATAACTTTCAAAAAGATTAGTGCAACTCCAATTGCAAAAATACCAATTCTAAATGTTTCTCCTAATGCTCCAGGTGTATTTCCAAGAATCATTTCCATTAAAGTATAATTAGAACCTACTTCATTAGCTCTGACAAGCATTGTTGGAAAATATGCTGGAAAAGATACCGTTACAAATAAAAGTCCAACAAGCGCTGGATTAAAAACGTATTTCCCACTACCACCAAAAATAGCTTTTCCAAAGAAAGAGCCAAAAGCTGATCCTACAGCTACCATCCAAAAATGTTTCAATTCTAATGTTGAAGGAATCAATAACGTTAATAACAACGGATAAATCATCCAAGCTCCATCAAAATCAATTTTTCTACCTTTAGAAAACATGAGTTCTACTAAAAAAGCCGCTGCTAAAGATATAGCTGCAACAATGAGAACTTGATATCCAAAGATTATGGTAGCTGATAACACTAATAAAGATAAAGCAATTGTCATGATCATGACATTTCTTTTTCCGAGTGCTTTTTTAATTACCGAGTCATAAGTTTGAGTCATAAAGTCACCGCTACTTTCTATCATTATATTTTTCTATAGTAAGCTTATAAGCTTACATAAATTTAATTATATTTTAACACAACAATCTATGATTATAATAAGTTCATGCATTTTTAGTTAAAATATAAATAAAACTAAATAAAAAAACAGAAAATCCTAAATAAAAGACTTCATAAACCATAAGGAATGAAGTCTTTCATATTTGTCATTTCAAGATCTTTTTAATGATTTTTTCTTTGCCTTTTCCATATGGTGGATAAGCAAGTTTAACATCAAATAAATTTGTTTTTTTAGTAAAGGTTTTTACATGTGAGAACACTTTAAACGAATGGATACCGTGATATCTTCCCATGCCGCTATGTCCAACGCCACCGAAAGGTAAATTTGGGTTTGCGACTTGCATGAGCGCTTCATTGATTGCTCCATTTCCAAAAGACAATGTATTAAATACTTGAGACATCATTTTTTTATCACTCGTAAATAAATACAAAGCCAAAGGTTTTTCTTTTGTTTTTAATATTTTGATTACATCATCAATATTTGAAAACTTTAGGATCGGCAAAATTGGACCAAAAATCTCTTCTTGCATCACTTGATCATCCCATGAAACATTACTCATAATCATTGGGGATAAAAAATTTATATCTTCCTTTTCTTCATATTCAAAAACGATCTTTTTTTCATTTACTAACTGATGAAGTCTATGAACATGCTTTTGATTAACAATATGGCCCATAGTGTTTATATCTGGATATTGATTTTTAATTTCATCTTTTAAATATTCTAAAAACTCATCATGAACACTTTGATCAAC
>CAZRKJ010000062.1:0-7298 GCA_964600775.1 uncultured Acholeplasma sp. | reverse complement strand
TACACTCTTATCTTAAATATTTTATGAATTGTGGTTTAGTAGCACTTAACACTGAAACTAAACTTTTTGCCATAGAAAAACAAAATTGAAACGATAACTATTCTTCTAAATTTTGATTTAATAGACTCTCTAAAGTATCATTTTTTTTGTTTTTAGTCAATGCAACTATTTTACTAAATTCATCTGAAATAATATACGCCTCACTTCTATATACACCAAATGTTAAAAATGGTATTACTTTTCTTTCAATACTTTTAATGCTGTTAATCTTAATCACTACTTTTTTGCTGAATAATTTCTTACTGGTAATCTCATTTTCATCAATGTACCAATAACTATAACATTGTTTAATAATAAGAATGGTAAGCGTGGTAATCATTAATCCTAATATAGTTGTAGATATTATCAATGCAGCTATAGGATTGGTTCCTTCGTTTGGATTTATCACAGAAAAATATACCATTACTGTGTAAAAAAGTATCGAAAACATCAGCAGTATTACACAGCATATAGACTCAAACAGATTATTATAATTTTTCTTATTGTACATTGGATTACTCCTCCAGTTCAATCATAGGTTTTTACGAATTAAATCAATACTAATTTTTGATGGTTGTGTATACATTTGTCCAAACGTAAGTTTACCCCACCACTCCAATGATCTAAATGGATTTGGTCCTTTAGTTCCTATATTTCCCATACTTCCAATAACACCACCGACACCAAAATTAATCATTCCTTCTATAGCGACAAACCCTCCATGCATCATTGCTTTTCCAAAATCAGGGGTTCTTCCATTTATCCATTCTTCAGATGCATATCCTAATGCACCAGCTCCAAATGAAACCGTTGCACTAACACCAAACGCTCCTAATGCTGCCATTCCGCTTGCACCACTTGCTCCTGCAATAACTGGTCCTAAATAACCAACACCCATTGCCATTGAAAAACCCAATGCAGCACCAACAATAGTGCTATTTGTCGCACTACCCCAATCCACTTCATTAAAATTCCAGCCATTATTAATTAGTTGACCACCAACATCAAATCCAAATCCTAATGCACCACCAACAACAGTACCTATTATTACCATTGCTAAAATGCTAATTGCGAATTTACCGCTGGGGTCGGAGTACATTACTGGAGTAATATTCCTATTGATCACCACAACTGCATTTTAAGTGTTGATAATTTAATTATACCTAAACTACTCTCTCTTTAATATTAAAAAACGATAAAACCTTTAAGTTATACTGAAAAAGTTGAACTGCATATTTATTCGTTTTTTTTAACTACTTATTTCATTGGTTGCCACATAGGCTGCCACTTTGATTTATCACTTTTAGTATAGTATCTTTTTATATGATATAATCATTTATAGGTGGTGATCAAATGTCTATGGATATAGATATCAAAACTTATATAAATGAATTATTAAGAAAATCTGAAGAGGCATATTTATTAGCGCTTGAGATAATCAATAAACCTACAATAAAGTATAGAACTGAAGGCTTTTGTTTTTTTATATGTAATGCATGGGAATTGTTATTAAAAGCATTTATTATTAGAACTAATGGAATAGATGCACTCTATTACAAAGATAAATCTGGTCGTACTTTAGGGATTAGTGACTGTATTGATAAAGTTTTTACAAGTACTACTGACAAAGTTAAAACTAACTTATCTCATATTGTACAAATAAGAAATAGAGCAACTCATTTAATATTACCTGAATATGATTATGAATTTGCTCCATTATTTCAAAAAAATATTTCTAATTTCAATAATTTTTTCATGAAACATTTTAAAGATTATGAGCTAAATGCATCCATTACACCATTTATTGCTATCAATAAGAATTATACTTCTACACCTAGCGGATTAAATATTATTGATGATGCAGGTAAATTTTTATCCGATCTAAAATTGAAAATCACAGATGATGGATTAATTCAAAACGTGATCTTAACTGTTACCAAAAAAGTTGACGATGCAGATTTGACAGTGGCAATTGAAAAGGACTCTACAAATAAAGCAACAATGATTAGAGTCCCTAAAGACATTAATGCCTTATTTCCATACACATTTAAAAATATAATTAAAGCAATTCAAGAATCACTTTCAATCACGCTGGGTGCTAATCACGGATTTACACATTCATCTTTTCTAGGTTTAAGAAGCGATCTGAAGGTATTGGATAATCAAAATTGGGCGTACAAAATTGACTATAGCTCGGGAATTTATAAATACTCTCAAGAATTTGTAGATTATGTTGTACACTATTATATAAATGATTTAGGGTTTAGAGAAAAATACAAAAAGAAAGACAATCAACCCCAGGCGAGATGAATTCTCGGGATAAACCCTTACTGGCTAAGCCAACACATCGTTACTCCTTCACAAGTTAATTGTCTATACATAGTATATATGAATTATCAATTTTTGTAAAGTAATCTATACTTTTATCACGAATGATTTCACATTTTTTCAAGTTTTTAATGTTCTATCAACTGTATGTAACAGGAAATTAATCGGTCTATTGAGCGCTGGGGATTCATTATAATTATTACTTCCTTAATTCTGCCCACTTTATTTTAAAAAACAACAAAATGTTAAATATTTTGTTGTTTTTTAAATTAACCCGATGAATTTATAATAAATATCTATTTGTTGTGTGCTTTTTGATCCTTCATAAACTCTTTCGTGGATCTCTATTTTTTGAACCAGTTCATTGAGTGTGCCTGCATCTAATGTTTCGATTTTTTGAGATTTTCTAATAATTGACATGAATCGGTTAACATCTTCTTTTTGATCATCTGCTTCTTCAATAACTAAATTAAGATTTGTTATTTGTTCTTGGAGTTTTTTTGATCGTTATCATATGATTCAGCCATTGCTTTAAAACGTCTTTCATCAATAATACCCTTGATCTTGTCTTCATACAAATTTTGAACAACAAACTCAATTTCAGTAAATCTTTTTTTGTGTTTAATCAAGTTGTTTTTAAACTGAAAAAGCAATCAAAAAACATCAAATAAGTTTATCTTCAGTGTTACGTGGAACGTGGCTATTAGTATAGCCACGTTATCACGCATTAAACCTTGTTCGAAAAAAGATTTATAAAATATATCTTAAAAAAACCTGTTACATCGAAACTTTATAGTTTCAGTAACTGGTTTTATTGTTAAATTAATCTAAATCTAGTTTGGTTTGTTCTGCACTTTTTGAATCTTCTTCAACTTCATCCATATCTTCAACTGGAAGTTCAATGGACTGAGCTACTTTCTTTTGATTGTTTAATGCAAGTTGTTCTTGTGTAATAACTGCAGTATCTTCATTAACTTCTACTTCAGGTTCTTGATGATCAACAATTGCTATTGTAGCAACTTTTTGATCATTTTTTAATGTAATGATACGTACACCTTGTGTTGCACGTTTAGTTTGAGAGATTTGATTAATTGGCATACGTATTGTAATACCACGATCACTTACAACAATTATATCTTCATCATCTGTGACTTTTCTTAATGTTTTAAGTTTGCCGTTTTTAACCGTTACATTCAGTGTTTTAACGCCTTTACCACCACGGTTTTGTAGACGGTATTCTTCAATTGAAGTACGCTTACCATAGCCGTTTTCAGTAATTACTAGAATGTCATCATCTTTAGCATCAACAACTGCAAATCCAACAATTTCTTCATCATCTGGAATATCCATACCACGTACACCTGTTGCTGTACGTCCAATTTCACGAATATCCGTTTCAAGGAAGTGGATTGCTTTACCATTAGATGCACCAAGTAAGATATGTTTGTTGCCATCGGTTGATTTTGCAACCAATAACTCATCACCTTCTTTTAGGTTAATTGCAATAATACCGTTTTGACGGATATTTTTGTAATTAGAAATGTGCGTACGTTTAACAATACCTTTCTTAGTAACAAAGAATAAATAATGATCTTGTGCATCAAAGTCTTTAATGGTTGTAAAGCTTGCTAATTTCTCGCCTGGCTGGAAATTTAGGTAGTTGACAACCGGTACACCTTTAGACTGTCTAGAACCTGATGGTAATGTATAACCTTTAAGTTTAAATACGCGACCAAGATTTGTAAAGAATAAGTGGAAATCATGTGTTGATGTCATAGAAATATGCTCTACATAATCATCTTCATGCAGTTTCACACCGCTCATACCAACCCCACCACGATTTTGGAGTTTATACTCATCTAAATTCATGCGTTTAATATAGCCATTGTTTGTGACTGTAACTACAATATCTTCAACCGGGATTAAGTCTTCATTATCAATGTCTAAATCTTCATATAAGTTAATCTCAGACATTCTAGGATCATCATATTTATCTTTAATCTCTTGTAGTTCTGATTTTATGATTTCAATTTTTAACTCTTCATCAGATAAGATATTCTTAAATTCGATTATTTTTTGAGTTAGTGTATCTGATTCTTCTTTGATTTTATCAATTTCTAAACCAGTTAATCTTTGAAGTTGCATCGTTAAGATTGCACGTGCTTGTATTTCTGTAAAGTCATACGTTTCAATTAAACTGATACGTGCTAATTCAGGATTCTTTGCATCTTTAATAATTTTAATAACATTATCTACATCATTTAGAGCTTTTACTAAAGCTTCTAATATATGCATTCTAGCTTCAGCTTTTTCTAAATCAAATTGTGTACGTTTTGTAATAATATCAATTTGATGTGCAATATAATGGGTTAGTGCATCTTTCAAACCTAATAGTTTTGGTTGACCATCAACAAGTGCAATCATATTAATACCAAATGATGTTTGAAGTTGTGTATGTTTATATAAATTATTTAATGTTACAGATGGATTTACATCCTTTTTAAGTTCTATGACAATACGCATACCTTTACGGTTAGATTCATCACGTAAATCTGAAATACCTTCAATAATCTTATTCTTAACAACATCAGCAATACGTTCAATTAATGTTGTCTTATTCACTTGGTATGGAATTTCAGTAATGATTAATTCTGTTCTATTTTTAGTTTCAACAATTTGGTGTTGTGCACGTACTGCAATAATACCGCGTCCGGTCTCATATGCTTGTCGAAGGCCCGTAATTCCTAGAATTTGACCACCCGTTGGAAAATCTGGTCCTTTAACATATTGCATCAGTTCAAATACAGTAATATCTGGGTTATCTATATATGCAAAAATTGCATCAATAACTTCACCTAGGTTATGTGGGGGAATATTGGTTGCCATACCAACAGCAATACCGGTTGACCCATTAACAAGTAAATTTGGGTATCTTGATGGTAAAACGACTGGTTCACGTTCAGATGAATCATAGTTATCCATAAATGGTACCGTATTTTTATCTAGATCACGAACCATTTCTCCAGCTATTTTTGATAATCTAGCTTCTGTATAACGCATAGCAGCAGCACCATCACCATCCACAGAACCAAAGTTACCGTGACCATCAATTAATGGCTTTCTATAGCTAAATGGTTGTGCCATACGCACCATAGCATCATAAATAGATGAGTCACCATGAGGGTGATATTTACCCATGACATCCCCAACAATTCTAGCTGATTTTTTATGTGCAGTATTTGCATACATATTATTTTCATGCATACCGTATAAAATACGTCTTTGAACAGGTTTTAATCCATCTTTAGCATTTGGTAATGCACGCGATACAATGACACTCATTGCATAGTTTAAGAAGGATGTTTTCATTTCAGAAGTGATGTTAACTTCTTTAATCTTATCGTATAGTTTATCTACTTTTTCACTCATATGTTTAACATCCTTTCTTACGCATCAATATCTGTTGCATATTGTGCATTATTTTGTATGAATTCTTTTCTTGGTTCAACTTCTTCACCCATTAACATAGAAAATACTTGATCAGCTTCAATCGCATCCTCTAATTTAATTTGTAAGAGTGTACGTTTTGCAGGATCCATGGTTGTATCCCATAGTTGTTCTGCATTCATTTCACCTAGACCTTTATAACGTTGAATAGAAGGTTTTGTTTCAATTGTTTTTAGTAAGTCGTTTAATTCTTGCTCAGTGTATGCATATTCGAAGTTTCTACCCCAAGATACTTTGTATAGTGGTGGTTGTGCTGCATAGACATAGCCTGCATCAACAAGTGGACGCATATGTCTAAATAAGAATGTTAATAATAATGTACGAATATGTGCACCGTCAACGTCAGCATCGGTCATGATAACAATTTTATGGTAACGTAGTTTTGTAATATCAAACTCATCTGATATACCTGTACCCATGGCTTGAATGAGGTTTACAATTTCTTTATTACTTAGCATTTTATCTAAACGTGCTTTTTCTACGTTAAGTACTTTACCGCGTAGTGGCATAATTGCTTGAAACTCTGAATCTCTACCTTGTTTTGCAGAACCACCGGCAGAGTCACCCTCGACAATATAGATTTCAGACTTAACTGGGTCTTTACTGCGGCAATCTGCTAACTTAGATGCAAAACCTAAGGCATCAAGTGGAGATTTTCTTCTTGTTAATTCTTTTGCTTTTCTAGCTGCAACACGCGCACGTGTTGCTAGTAAAACTTTTTCAACGATTGCTTTAGCTTGTTGTGGGTTTTCCATTAAGAAACGCTCTAGTGCTTCTGAAGTAATTTGAGAAGTTATCGCACGTACCTCTGGGTTCCCAAGTTTGGTTTTAGTTTGTCCTTCAAACTGTGGTTCAGGGTGTTTTACTGAAATAATTGCAGTTAAACCTTCTCTTGTATCTTCCCCAGAAATACTGTCATCTTTTTTCATTTTTAGTTCATCAGCATATTTAGAAATAACACGTGTTAATGCCATCTTAAAGCCATCTTCGTGCATACCACCTTCAGTGGTTGAGATGTTATTTGTAAATGAATGTAGATTTGGTGAATAGCTATCTACAAATTGTAGTGCAAGCTCAACTGTAATACCATCTTGTTCTTTATCAATATAGATAATATCTTGATGAATTTTAGTTTTAGTTTGATTTAAGTACTTAACATATTCAGTAATCCCACCTTCATAATGGAATGTTTCTATTTTAATATCTACAGTTCTTAAATCTGATAAAGTAAGTTTTAAACCTTTATTTAAAAATGCTAATTGCTGAATTCTATTTTTTAATGTTTCATAATTGTATATAGTGGTTTCTGTGAATATTTTTGGATCTGCTAAGAAAGTTGTAATTGTACCTGATCTTTCTGTAGTACCAATTGTCTTTAAATCATAAGCAGGTATGCCACGTTCGTACCTTTGCTCATAGACAAC
>CAZRKJ010000061.1:0-7484 GCA_964600775.1 uncultured Acholeplasma sp. | reverse complement strand
TTTTTTTGTTTTCTCTTGTTCATCATCATTCAGTTTTCAAAGACTTATTTCTTGCGTCTCTTATTTGAGCGCTTAATCATTCTATCATTATAAAATAACCTTGTCAATTGTTTTTTTCAATCAAATGCGCAAGGCGTTTGTAAAGTTAAATGAAGAATGGTGGAGGGGGACAGATTCGAACTGCCGAACCGTTAGGAACAGATTTACAGTCTGCCGCGTTTAGCCACTTCGCTACCCCTCCGTATTTTTGATTGCTTTAATATTCTATCGTAAGACATCTTAAATTGCAACCATTTTTATATCTTTTAGCATTTATTATTTATAGCACATAAATTTCATATATATTTATATATATAAATGGTCTTTTGTATATACTACATCATAAAAGCCAAATACAATAATACGATATTTTAAATCATAAGTCAAACAAAAAAATACTAAAAATGTAATTTATGTCTTTTTTACTGACTTTTTATGTAATTAATACCTTATGAAGCCGTTTTTAAACAAAAGTTCATTAGCAACTATGGGTAATTTACTTAATTAAACGCTTATCAAGTTCAAATTGAAGCAACATGATTTGTCTGCCACAACCCTTGCATTCAAGCTTCATATCCACACCCACTCTTAAAACAATCCACTCCTTGGATCCACATACATGTTGCTTCTTTGTTTTAACAGTTTGTCCGATAATATATTTACTCATAATGGGTAATCCTTATAAAGGTTTTTTCTTTATTAGTGCAAATGGTCTAGGATAATCTTTTGTATGCTTTATTTTAGTGAATAACAAATTTGCTCTAAAACCAAAAGATTCCGGTAATTCTAACAATACTTTTGTAATTAATTTCACATTTAGTATCTTAATTGCATTGGAAGCTAATAATATTTCTTCTTCATACTTGCTGCCCTTTGGTGCAATAAAGTATCCTCCAACCTTAAGCATTGGTACACCAAACTCTAGAATTAGTCGTAATTCACCTAAAGCTCTTGCTGTAACGACATCAAACTTCTCTAAGTTTTTTTCGGCATATGCCTCAGCTCTATCATGAACAATTTCAAAATCTAAGTCTAATGTCTTTTTTAATGCTTCAAGAAATTGGATACGTTTAATTTGGCTTTCTACAATTGTTACCTTTAATTTTGGAAATACAATTAAAAGCGGGATAGATGGAAATCCTGCACCAGCACCCATGTCACAAAGTTTTAAATCTCGATTCATATCTATTAATTTGCTTAATAAGACAGAATCTAAAAAATGCTTAATGTCTGCATCCATTCTAGATGTAATTCTTGTTAGATTTGTATGTTTATTATAATCCACTAATAAGTGATAATAGGCATCAAATTGACGCACCTGTTGGTTTGTTAATTTAATGCCTAACGTGTTTTCAATATATGTATTAAGCATGATTAGACTCCAAATAAACCAGTAACATCGTCACATCTGATGGACCAACACCTAGAATTCTAGTTGCTTGACCAAGTGTTTCTGGTCGAATCTTACTTAGTTTTTCTTTGGCTTCTGCTGAAATGTTATGAATTTTATGGTAATTAATATCATTTGGAATATATCTAGATTCATAACGTAAAACTTTATCTGCTTCACGTTTTGCTTTTTGGATATAGCCATCATATTTAATATAGATTTCTAATTGCTCATAGATTTCATGACTATAATCTGATGGTAGGAAATGTTTTAATGTGTCAATTTTTAATTCTGGTCGTTCAAGTAACTTAAAGACTGATACACCTTCATATATAGGGCTTGAATCCACTGATGCAAAATATGCAAGATTTTCTTCTGTTGGATTAATCTTTGTTGTTTTAGCACGCTCGATCAATTCTTTTAATGCCGCTTTTTTATTTATGAATTTTTTATAAGTTATCTCGTCTACCAGTCCAATTTGATAACCATAATCACGTAAACGCATATCCGCATTATCATTTCTTAATAATAAGCGGTGTTCTGCACGTGAGGTTAATAATCTATAAGGTTCACTTGTACCTTTAGTAATTAAATCATCAATTAATACACCAATATAAGCCTCATCTCTTTTTAAAATGAGTGGGTTTTTACCTTGTACCTTTAAACCTGCATTAATACCTGCCATTAAACCTTGACCCGCAGCCTCTTCATAACCAGATGTACCATTAATTTGGCCAGCACAAAATAAATTCTTTATTAATTTTGTTTCCAGTGATTGATACAGTTGTCTTGGGTTAATCGCATCATATTCAATAGCGTATGCATAACGCACAATACGTGCATTTTCCATACCTGGTAAAGAACGTACCATTTTTTCTTGTACATCTCTAGGCATCGATGTAGATAAACCTTGAATATACATTTCATTTAATTCTAATGATTCTGGTTCAATAAATATTTGATGACGATCCTTATCTTTAAATCTAACAAATTTATCTTCAATGGATGGACAGTATCTTGGACCAACACCTTCAACAACCCCACCATACATCGCTGATGCATCTAAGTTATTAAAGATAATATCTTTTGTATCTTCTGATGTATGAATTAAGTAACTATGTTCTTGATGACCTAATGATGTAATTGGTGAATCATGTGAAAATGTTTGGAAAATATCATCACCAGGTTGTGGTACAGTCTTAGTATAATCAATAGAGTCTCTTGCAATTCTTGGTGGTGTACCTGTTTTTAGACGCAGCATTTCAAAACCTAAATTTTTAAGTTGGTTTGAGATACCACGTGTTGTACGTTCACCATTTGGACCACTTGATGTTTTTTCATGTCCAATAAGTATTTGTGACCCTAAATATGTACCTGTGGTAATAATTACAGTTTGACCAAATATTTTTGTACCATCTTCAAGTAAAACGCCTTGAACCATTTGATTATCAACAATTACTGTATCCACAAACCCTTGAAGTAACGTTA
This sequence comes from uncultured Acholeplasma sp., assembly GCA_964600775.1. Taxonomy (GTDB): domain Bacteria; phylum Bacillota_I; class Bacilli_A; order Acholeplasmatales; family Acholeplasmataceae; genus Acholeplasma. The sequence goes on along the minus strand of CAZRKJ010000061.1, from coordinate 4,567 downwards.
GATTTGGTGTATTTTTTAATACCTCTAACATGACTTTAGGATATTTTAATTTATCGATTTGTGCGCGAAGTGCACGTACGGCAGGACCTTTGGAAGGATTTAACATTTTCATTTGGATTTGGCTTAAATCCGCAGATTTTGCCATTTGGCCACCTAATGCATCAATCTCACGAACAACAATACCTTTAGCAGGACCACCAATAGATGGATTACATGGCAAAGTAGCAACCTTATTTAGGTCGCCTGTAATAAGTAGTGTATTTAGTTTCATTTTTGCCATTGCAAGTGCCGCTTCAACACCAGCGTGTCCAGCACCTACAACAATACCATCATAAATCATTTTGTATGTTCCTTATATATATTATTTAATATTTAAAAATGCTTCAGCTACTTTTTCTTTTCTAAAACCAAAATGGTCTAAGACAACATCTAAGTTTGCTGATACACCAAATGTATCAATGCTATAAACATTTTGTGTAAATCTATACCATGAGTAGCTTGAACCCATCTCCACAGCTAGTGTTTTCACATTTGCAGGAAGTATTTTACTTCTGTAGGCTTCATTTTGCAATAAAAACGCATGATGTGATGGCATAGAAACTACACGAATATCTAAACCTTTTTGTTTTAATAATTGTTTTGCCTCAAAAGCTAAACCAACCTCAGAGCCAGATGCTAGTAAAATACCATCTAATTTATCTGCTTCCGGACTTACAATATATGCACCCTTTAAAACACCTGCTTTATTTGTGTGTTCTAAGTTTAGTACATTTTGTCTTGTTGTTACAATAACTGTTGCTTGATTTTTAGATTCAAAAGCAATCTCTAAAGCAGCTTTTGTCTCGTTTGCATCCGCAGGACGAATGACATTTAAATCAGGAATACTTCTTAAACCAATTAATTGCTCAACTGGTTCATGGGTTGGACCATCCTCACCTACAGCAACAGAGTCATGAGAGAAAATAAATACACTTGGTATTTTCATCATAGCAGCTAAACGCACAGGTGGCTTCATATAGTCTGAGAAGACAAAGAATGCGCCACTAAACGCTTTTAAACCGCCATGTAATGTGATGCCATTTACAACAGCACCCATTGCATGTTCTCTAACACCAAAGTTAATATTTCTAGATAGTAAGTTTGATTGATTAAAATGACCATCATTTCCTTTAGCTTTTGTTGATGATGTAAGATCAGCAGAACCACCAATAATATTTAGATTTTGCGTACTTGCTAAGGCAAGTGCTTTACCTAATACATTACGTGTTGCTTCAGTTGACCCTGGTTTATATTCTAAACTGCTTAAATCGATTTGAATATGACCATCAACAAATTGTTTAAATAAATTATATTGTTCTGGATGTGCTTCTTTATATGCCTTTAACATTTTTGCCCATTGGTTGTATTGACGTTTACCACGGTTAAAAACTTTTAACTTATAATGTTGATAAACCGCTGGATCAACTTCAAAAGGTGCATATGTGTATGCTAATTTAGATGCAAGTTGTTCACGCTCTTTTTGACCAATTGGTGCACCATGAACCTTAGATGTTCCCGCTAAAGATGTACCCTTACCAATAATTGTTTTAACTTCAATAATCGTTGGTTTATCTGTTACTTTTTTAGCCTTTTTAATTGCACGATGAACACTTTCTAAATCGTCGCCATCTTGTACTTTAAGGTAGTGCCAGTTTTGAGCTTCAAATTTCTTTTTAACATCTTCTGATATCGCAAGCTTCGTTTCACCATCTAATTGGATATCATTAGAATCATATAGCACGATTAACTTACCTAAACCCAAATGCCCTGCAAGTGAGATAGCTTCTAATGCAACACCTTCTTGTAAATCACCATCGCCTACAAGCACGTAAGTATAGTGGTCAATTAATTTATGTGCATCCGTGTTAAATCGTTTAGCTAAATGTGCTTCAGCAATGGCCATACCAACTGCATTGGAAATACCTTGACCTAAAGGGCCAGATGTTGTTTCAACACCATCAGTATGTCCAAATTCAGGGTGTCCTGGGGTATTCCCCGGATAATTTCTAAAGTTTTTTAAATCCTCTATTGAAACTTTATAACCTGATAAATGATTTAATGCATAAAGTAACATAGATCCGTGTCCGGCAGAAAGAATGAAACGATCGCGGTTGATCCAGTTACTCATTTTTGGATATATATTGATATGTTTTGTAAAGAGTGTATGTGCCATAGGGGCTGCGCCTATTACTATACCAGGGTGTCCACTATTAGCTTTATTAATCGCATCAATACCTAAAAAACGAATCGTATTGATCGCTAAATTATTGATTTCTAACATCGAATTACTCCTTATTTGTTGTATCTTTAGAATCTGTTGATTCTGTATCAATTTCTAAGGTATCATCTTCAGATGCTTCAATATCTGCTTCTGGTTCTTCATCTGTTTTAAAATATGTTGCATAATATTTTTCTTGGCCATCTAAAATGTTTTGGAATTTTTCATCACCAATTGTATCTTTAATAAGTTGAGTTGCTTTTTTGTTTTCTTCACCAACTAAAGCTCTTAATTTCTTTTGTTGACCATTTGATGAAACAAATAAACCTATAAATAAAACAACCATCGCTGCTAAGAATACATTATTTGCTTGATCAGGCATAAATGTTTGTAAAATCATTGATGCCACTAAGACAACTAATAATACAATCATCGATACACCCATATAAATACGTGACATACGACGTTGTGCCGCATAAATTGAATTTGTAAAGTCTAACCAGATTGTATTGACTTCATTTAAATATAAGTCAGATACTGCCTCGTAATATCCTTTTTCAACAAATAATCTATAGTTTACACCATCAGATGTCCACACTGAAAATCTGCCTCTTGCTGCAAATTTATGGAAATCTTCACGGTCATTTAGGTAATACATTTCTAATACAGCACCATCATAACTTTCAGTTCTAAATGGTGTACCTACTGCTTTTGCATAATCTTTAGGTAACATTTTCATACTTTGAGTCCTCCAAATTTAATAAGTTTTTGCTCATGTTTTAATTATATCATAACGCTATATGTTTTAATAAAACATCCCCATAGGGTATCCTCACCCACATATCAGGTATCTTATGGCTGCTCCACTCAAGGCCTGACCAGGTTCGATCCTTAATATTGAATGAGAATACCCTATAGGGATGTTTACATCATTTATCTTTTTTGTTTAAAGAATGTTTTTAATAATTGGCTTGCTTCTTCTTTTAACAATCCACTTTCATATTGTATCTGATGATTAAAGGGATTGTCAAGCAATTTTATAACACTTTCAACTGCACCTGTTTTAGGATCTTTTGTGCCATAATATAGATTTTTAATACGTGCTTGTATCATTGCACCAGCACACATTGGGCATGGTTCTAATGTTACATACAAATCAGCATTTTCAAGGCGCCAACTACCTATTTTTTTAGCAGCTTTTTCCATTGCTATAAATTCTGCATGGCCATGTATAGATTGTTTACTTTCTCGCAAATTATGTGCACGTGCTATAATTTTACCATCAAGTACAACAACTGCACCTACAGGCACTTCATCTTTAAGAAATGCTTTTTTTGCTTCTTTGAGTGCTGCTTCCATAAAGTGTATATGCGGATTATTTTTCATCTTTGCCTGGTACTTCATGCACGTGTCTTGCACGTGGTTCATAGGCATCAGATGCGCCGACTACAATTAATGGGTCATCAACATTTGCAGGTTTACCATTAATCATACGTTGGGTACGTGTTGCTGGGTGCCCTGTACGTACACAAATTGCAGAAAGTTTTGTAACAAACTCAGCAATTGCTAAGAGTTGTGGCATCGGACCAAAAGGTTCACCTTTAAAATCTCTATCAAGTCCACCTACGATAACACGGATACCACTATCTGCGAGTTGATCAGCTATTTTTACGATGTCTGCATCAAAGAATTGTGCTTCATCAATAATGACTGCTTGAACACTACTTGTGATGTGGTCTAAGATTTCTTTAGATGACTCAACTAAGATTGCACTTTCAGTTAATAAACTGTGTGAAACAATCTCTGCTTTTGTACTATATCTATTATCTATGGATGGTTTAAATACGAGGTAGTTTTGTTTAGCGTACTTCAATCTTTTTGCTCTTCTTATAAGTTCTTCTGTTTTACCAGCAAACATAGGACCACAAACTACTTCAATAAATCCATTACGATATGAATGATACATATAGAAATCCCCTCCACTTCAATAGTATTATAACAAAAAGCGAGATATTATCTCGCTGTAATGACTATTCTTTTTTAGCTTTTTCTAAACGCTTGTTAAATTTATCCACACGACCAGCTTGTGTAATGAAAGTTTGTTCCCCTGTATAGAATGGGTGTGTTTCAGATGTAACTTCTAAACGGATAACCGGATAAGTTTTACCATCTTTTTCATAAACTTCAGTTTCTTTAGCATTTGCAGATGATTCGATTAAAAATTGCTTTTTAGTTTGAGCATCTTCAAATATTACTAGTCTTGTTTTTGGATGAATATTTGCTTTCATAGAATTCTCCTTCCGCCATGAG
>CAZRKJ010000060.1:0-7519 GCA_964600775.1 uncultured Acholeplasma sp. | reverse complement strand
ATGTAAGTATTGCATTATTAGTTGTATGGGCATTACTGTTATATTTTATTGAAGATCAAGTTGTTTTATCTCAATTATTACCATTTATTGTCATGGTAGATGCGACAATGATGAGTATATTATTTGTTGGTTCTATGTTGTTTTTTGAAAAAAGTGAACAAACGCTATCAACGATACTCGTCACACCTACCAGTACAGATGTTAAAATATTGTCTAAAGTTATTGCTAATACAATCCAAATGATTTTAAGTTCGCTTGCACTAGTTACAATCTTTTATTTTCTAAAAGGTATAGAAGTTAGATTTATCAGTATTGCACTTTTATTAATGCTTGCAATCTTTAGTCATAGTTTAATCGGATTTTTATTTGCATATGTATCTAAATCTTTCACCTCGATGTTAATGCTTGTTATGGCATATAGTTTTCTATTTATGATACCTTCTGCATTATTCCAGTTTAATATACTCTTTCAAGGAGAGGTTTGGCGATATTTGTTACTCATATCACCAACCCAATCCATTACCTATTTAATTGAGTTTGGATTAGGTAAACCATTTGAGATCATAACATTTGTTGCTATCATTTGGATGGTTGTATTTACATATTTACTGTATAGATTTGTTATATACCCAATGTATAAGAATTATGCAGTGAAACAAAGTGGGGTGTAATTATGTTTAGACGTACCTTAATGCATGAATTAAGAAATATAATCAGAGATAAGATGTATCTATTTTTCATGGTTTATCCATTGATTTTGATTTTAATTGCACTATGGCTGATACCATATCTAGCAAACGAAGTCGATTTATTTGCTAGTCAAATTGTAACTTTAGTATTTATTTTGATGACATCCTTTATATACGGTGCAGTTACAGGGTTTACGTTACTAGATGACCAAGATGATAAAGTATTCTTTAGTTTAAGAATTACACCGATTAAAGTTTCATATTATATTATGATTAAATTACTTATCAGTTATTTGTTTGGGTTTATAGCAACGATCGCATTACTACTTTCTACAAATTTTCTTGAACAATCCATCTTAACCTATGTATTGATTGCAAGCCTAGCAAGCTTTCAAGCACCCTTTATCGCATTAATTGTTAATACATTTGCATCTAATAAAATAGAGGGGTTTGTTGTAATGAAAGCCAGTGGTCTTATATTATTATTACCTATTGCTGCATTATTTATTAATAACTGGACAGAGTTTTTTATAGGTATTGTACCCGGGTTTTGGGTAGCACGTATGGTTTCTATTGAACTTATACCTGACACCTATATCTTACCTAACTATGGCTACTTTATTTTCGGTTTAATTTATAATTTAGTAGTTATTGGATTATTGTTCAAAAATTATAAAAAACGTCTTGGACTGGTTTAATTTTATATAGTAGATACAATCAAAAGCACCTTTTTAAACAAAGGTGTTTTTATTTTATGTAGATTGTTAGGTATATTTAATGCAAATTTATTTGATATTCAAGTTAAGTGTGAACTGATAACCAAAAGTTGTTTTTTGTTATAATACAAGTATATGCAGGCGGTTTCCATTGAAAGATAAGCAGAAAAAGAACAGGTTGTGGAGTTAAGATTTCAAACTTAAAGTGGTTTTAGATATCATTTAAAATGAACTTTATTATAGTCAAGCAGCACGTAAATATGATATGTATTTAACATCGGGAAGTCTAAATGACACACAATTACCAGCCCCTAATCTATGCTGTTTGGTATTATGTAGTAGCTTTAATAAAAAAGGAAGGTTTATATGAAATTATTTAATTCAAAGAAATTGTCATTATTTGAATGGGTCTTACTATATGTGGGTATGTTTATACCATTTTTGAATATCGCACTTATTATCCTAATGATTTACAAGTTAGGATTCATGCAAACGCTACTTAAATTATTAATCGTGCTTGGTCTATATGCACTGAGTTTCTTAATCGGTGTTTTAATTGGTGCAATTTTCTTTGACTTTTTCTTGATATTACCACCATATATTTAATTAAAAAAAATAATCCTTATATTTAGGATTATTTTTTCCTTGTAAGTAACAAGTTTATTTGTTGGTGAAGTTGGGTGTCTTTAATATCTAATGCAGTGATAAGCGCATTTAATTTTTCTTTGTAGTCATCTAATACATCTAAAGCTGCATCTAAACCCAGTAAGGATATGTAGGTTGGTTTATCACGTAGTTCATCAGACTTTGATTTACCGATTGCTTCGGGTGTGGAATTAAATTCTAATATATCGTCTTGAATTTGGAATATTAAACCGATATAATAACCTAAGTTTTCATATGATGCAACATCATTTGGGACAGCAATTAAAGCTGCCATCATAAGTGCTGCTTGAATTAAATTAGCGGTTTTCAATTCATACATGAGATTTAGATCTTCGATTGTGACTTGTTGTTGTTCTGACTCAATATCTTTAATTTGTCCATATACCATGCCAATACTGCCGGACTTTTTAGAAAGGATTTCAATCATTTGAACCTTTTGATAATCATTTAAAGCCTTATTTGAACTAATTAGACGAAAACTATCTGTGAGTAGTGCATCACCTGCAAGAATTGCAATGCCTTCATCAAATGCAATATGAACGGTTGGTTTACCACGTCTTAAAGTGTCATTATCCATGGCAGGTAAATCATCATGTATCAGTGAATAGGTATGTATAAGCTCTACTGCAAGTAAAGCATCTAAATAAGGGGTTGGGTCAATGCCAACGGATTCTAATAATGAAATACCAAGCATCGGTCGAACCCGTTTGCCATTACCAAGTAAGGCGTAAGCCATTGCTTTTTTGAGTTTACCCTCAGGTAAAGTTTCTAAATAATTTTTTAGATGTTGTTTGATGAGTGTCATAAGTAGTATGTTAATAAATGATTTATTTATTAATCTCCTTTTTTATAATGTATGAAACATTGGGCCAACATAGTGCGGTACATATGATTTATTTTTTTGTGCCTAAAACTTTAGAATAGCCACCAGAACCATAGCGTACACACGTAGAAACCCTACTTAAAGTTGTAGAACTAATCTTAGTAGACTCAATAATCTGCTCATATGTTTTACCATCAATTAATTGTTTTGCGGCAGCAATTCTTTGCGCCATTGCTTCAACTTCTTTGATTGTACAAAGATCTTCAAAGAATGCATAAGCATCTTCTAAAGACTCCAGTTTTAATATATTTTCAAACAAAAAATCATTGGATTTATTTTTTATCTTTGACATAGTAGACTCCTTATGAAATCAATAGGTTTTGGTGGTTTAAAAATATTATATATATAAATACTATAATAGAAATGATACTTTAATTAACTATAAAAAGCAATCTATACGACATTTATCCATAAACGTAATTAAACAAGAATGCTACAAATGTGGTATATTTAAAGTAACATCAACATTTAGTAGATAAGTAGTAAGTTAAAGTAGTGTAGATTTGATGTCAAAGGAGAAAAACACATGCAAAATTTCAAAAAGATAATGACTGTTATTAATTTTTTCATAGCAGCAATGATTCTATGGATTTTTATTGATTTCTTAAATATGGGTGATAACAATGGGTGGGGTGCACTTGCATTACTATTAATTAGTATTGTATTTGCTATTGCAACAATTATTTTAACCATTCCGTTTATTATTGTTTTGACAAAAGAAAAGTTTGGCAACATGAAACTATACTTTTTTTCCCATCTGTTATTAGTACTTGAAACCATTGGTGTAGTTGCCTATGCGTTTTTACTTGCTTAAAAAAAGATATAGTTATTTGAAAGCAACTTAACACAAAACAATTCTAAAATATTTTATTATGTAACGAAAAGACAATTGATTGTAACGATTGGCACGCTTAGTGCTTTATGTGTAATGGGTTTCGTGTTTACGGGCCTTATTTATGTTATTTTGTGTCACATATTTTTAATATAAGTAAATATTTTGAATTCGTAATATTTTTGTTGTAAAATGAATTACCATAAAAACTAATAGAAGATACTTACAAAGTTACTTCACTTAAGGAGATGAATTTGTCATGGAATTTAGTACTGTACAATCTGTCTTAGAGACAGTTAAAGCTGGTAAACCAGTTATAGTGATTGATGATCACGATTTAAAAAATACCGGTAGCATTATCTTTAATGCATCAAAGGTAAACAAAGAAAGTATTGATTTCTTAAAACAATACGGAGATAAGTATATTTATTTTGCAGCACCAAGATCATTTTATGAAGGGGTAAATGTCAAACCTGTTTATGAGGTTATTGGTTCAATGCATGCATTTAAAGATACAACCATATCGATATCTGATCAAGCAATTGAAGCACCTAAAACTATTGTAGAAACCGTTCAATCCCTACTGAATAAGGATAAGGTTGATTATGCTGGTAATGGCGTAGTATTTCCTTTAATTACACGTGTTGGTGGTACATTAAAACGTGTTGCACATCCAGAAGCTATTGTGGATTTATCAACTTTAGCAGATCTTGTAGGTGTGGGTGTTTTAAGCCTATTAACAAATAAAGATGGTAAAGCGTTATTGTTAGATGAAGTGATTGCTTTTGCTATTGAAAAAGATATACCTATTGTAACTGTAGAATCAATCATTAGATTTAGAAATTCTAAAGAGAGTTTAATTAAACTTGCTGCAGAAGCAAACCTACCTACAAAGCATGGTACTTTTAGAATGGTTGGATTTGAAAATGAAGTTAATGGTGAGCACCATGTAGCTTTAGTTAAAGGTAATATTACACCAGATGATGAAGTATTAGTACGTGTGCACTCTGAGTGTTTAACCGGTGATGCCTTTGGATCACTAAAATGTGATTGTGGTGAACAATTACAAGCAGCACTGGATAAAATCGAAGGTGCTGGTAAAGGGATTTTACTCTACATGCGTCAAGAAGGTCGTGGTATTGGTTTAATTAACAAAATTAAAGCATATGGCTTACAAGATCAAGGCTTAGACACTGTTGAGGCAAACATTGCTTTAGGTTTTGAAGAGGATTTAAGAGATTACGGTATCGGTGCACAAATCTTAAAAGATTTAGGTGTTAAGAAAATTAAACTAATGACGAATAATCCATTAAAGATTTCAGGTCTTGCAGGTTATGGGTTAGAGATCACTTCTAGAGAACCAATTATCTTAAACCATAATGAAAAAAATGAAGATTACCTAAGAACAAAACAACACAAAATGGGTCATTTATTAAAATACTAATTTAAACGATTAAAAGAAAAGTTCAGCATTATGCGCTGAACTTTTTTTGTTAAAAGTGTTGATCTTCTTTTGAGATATAAGGCATACCTTTTAAAATAAAGTTTGAAGAGTTGATACGGTAGGTATTGGTTAGATCGCCTTCGATTTTAACAGGGTTTGTAAAGTAGAGTTCACTCATACCGTGAATGCCAACCCCTAGTAAACTAACTATTGTCATATCCATTTTAATTTTAGAAAACACATTGATTTCTGAGGGAATAAAGAATGGACTACCTTTAGAGACAATTAAATTAATAATAACGTTATTTCGCTTGGTTTGTTCATTATATAATAAAAATGCACGACTATATTTATGGTTCGTAGGTGGTACAAAGAAGAAACGTTTATTCTCTCTTTCAAAATATATTTGGCTAAAAGTAATTTTAGAGATGAGTTTACCCTCAACAACACGGTAAGGTATTTTAAAGGAATAAAATTCATAATCATTAATGTTATCTGAAACATGGGCTATATCTAGCCCTTGTTCAACCATATGGAAGACATAATCTTTTCTTTGGATATAACGTTCTACATAACGCTCGGATTCATTAAAAATTAACATGCGATCCATAAATTCGATAATTGAATAATTGTCTGAGGTGAACTGGAGTTCTCTAAAAAGTTCTGCACGTCTATTTAAATCATCATTAATTTGTGTCACGGTTGTATTGTGGTGAAGGATTAATAAACTAAATAAAGTGGATGAACCAAAAGAAGCAAACGCAATAACGATTGCTGCAATACGAATCCCTATGACATCGATAGTAGCTGCTAAATATTCATCAAAAACTAAGGATAAAACAGATAATGTTAGGATTAAAATACTAAATACAATTACGACCCCAAAAATGATGATTTGTTTTCTTTTCATAGCGATACCCCCGGTAGATAATATTATACGCTAAATCTAAAAAAAAATGGGTTATTTAATTTATAAAATTACAATAAATATGGTATGATTAAATAGCAAAATATAATGAAATAAAGGAGTGTGCATCGGTGGGAAAATTAGATCAAACGAAAACACCTTTTTACGACAAAATTAAAGATTATGGGCAGTCAAAAACTGTTGCTTTAGATGTGCCAGGCCACAAACTCGGGGCAATTGATAATGCATTTAGACAGTATGTTGGACAAAATGTATTTTTATTAGATGCCAATGCACCTAAAGGCCTAGATAACTTATCAAAACCTAAAGGCGTTATTAAAGAAGCTCAAGCACTTGCTGCAGATGCTTTTGGTGCCGACTATGCTTATTTTTTAATGAATGGTACCTCTCAAGGTATCATGGCAATGATTATGACTGCAGTACGTGCAAAAGAAAAAATTATTATTCCTAGAAATGTACACAAATCTGCAATTAACGGTCTAATATTATCTGGTGCTATGCCTATATTTATGAAGCCACATATTGATGCTGAGTTAGGGATTGCTAATGGTATTGATATTGAAGAATTAAAAGAAACGATTGAAGAACATCCAGATGCGAAAGCAGTGTTTGTTATTAATCCTACATATTTTGGTGTCACATCAAATTTAGAAGAAATTGTTAAGATTGCTCATGCACATGATATGCTCGTTTTATGTGATGAGGCACATGGTGCGCACTTTGGATTTAGTGATCAATTACCAATAAGTGCTATGGCAGCCGGGGCAGATATGGCAGCTGGTAGCATACACAAGACAGTTGGGTCACTAACACAGTCATCGATGCTACTTATGCAAGGTGACAGAGTAGAACCAAGTCGTATGCAATCAACACTAAACATTCTACAATCTACATCGCCATCATCATTGTTTATGGCATCATTAGATGCATCTAGAAGTTATATAGCACTACATGGTCAAACAGATATACAAAAAGTCATTGATATGGCAGCAGAAACAAGAAAGAAAATTAATGACATTCCAGGATTGAAAGCAATAACTAAACAATATGTACTTGATAACCAAGGGTTTAACTATGATGAAACAAAAATTATGGTTAAAGTCTCTGATTTAGGTATTACTGGTTTTGAGGCATATAACATATTAAGAGACATGTTTGATATCCAAATGGAGTTAGCAGAAACACATTTAATATTAGCTGTGTTGTCGGTTGCAACCACACAAAAAGATTTAGATCGTTTTGTTGAAGGTCTTGAGGGTCTTACAAGATTTAAAAAAGATACGCAAATTCAACAAAAGGTACGTTTTACATATCCAGATTCCTATACAAGACCGCGTGAAGCATATCATCCACCTAAAAAG
>CAZRKJ010000059.1:0-7661 GCA_964600775.1 uncultured Acholeplasma sp. | reverse complement strand
ATGAACTAAGATAGGAGTTGTCCCCAGATGAATTATCCAAACAAGAAAAAACCTATAAAAAAACAAAATAATTATGCAAATCTTGGTATGACACTTGAAGCAGATATAGATTTGACAAATCAGTACTACTTATCGCATCAAATTGCTGTTATCCATAAAAAACCAACACCGATACAAGTCGTTGATGTAAGTTATCCTGCACGTAACAAAGCTAGGATTGTTGAAGCATATTATAGAACACCATCAACAACTGACTATAACGGCTTATATAAGGGTAAATACATTGATTTTGACTGTAAAGAGACCAATTCAAAAACCAGTTTCCCATTTTCAAATATACATGAGCACCAAATCAGACATTTATCTGAAATTGATGCCCATGGTGGGATTGCTTTTATCATTATAGGTTGGTCACAGTATAATGAATATTATGTACTTAAAGTTAAAGATCTTCTGCCGTTATGGAATGAGTCTAAAAGTGGTGGTAGAAAATCAATATCATACAGTTTCTTCAAAGAAAATTGTCAGACAATTCCTTTTGGTTATCAACCAAGATTAGATTACTTAAAAGTAATTGATACACTAATTTGATGCAATTTGTGTTTTAAGATTTCTAAACTGATTTAATGTAAGACAACCAATAATAATCAAAGTTACGGCAGTTGTAATTGTGTAAATAATATTATAGATACCTGAATAGATAAATGCATTATTATAAACAAGGTCCATTAGATTTTGAGTCCACTCACTATCTGATGCATATGCTGCCCATAAAATAGCGCCTACAGTTGTAGATGATAGCCAACGTATCATTAGTACCACAAAAGTTGTTAGTGCAAAATATAAAGGAGATTCTAGACTCTTTTTAAAGAATCCACTTAAACCTAAAGCACCAAAAGCAATCACGTAATCTAATAAAAATACAAGTGTTGCCTCACCTAAATTGGTTGCAAAATAACTCAAGGCATAGCCATCAAAGAAAAACCCGAATAACCCATAAGTTACAGCGCCTACAATACCGTAAATCGGTCCTAAAAATATACCTATTAATATAATCGGTAATAACGATATATTAAATAGTCTGCCACCAAGTGGCATAGACAAGTTAAGTCCAGGTATCATACCTGTAACAACATCTAGTGCGATAGCTATCGCAAGTAATGTGGATACAATGACCACATTTCTAATTTGAATCCTATTTTGATTCATCTTTCTTCCTCCTTGGAAATAAAAAAATTTCTTTGGCCAAAGAAATAAAAGTTAAAAAAATATTATAACTTTCCCTCCGCTGGCATTATCCAGATCAGGTTTACGGGTCGACTTTGAATTAAATCCTCTCAGTCCATCTGTTGGACTCCCCGAAGTTGATCATTGTTATTATATCATGCATCATAATTGATTCAAATAAAATGCTCATTATAACAAATAATAATTAATAATAATTTTTTATAATTTAATTGACAATGTAAATAATTTGATGTATAATTAAAGCATGAGAGGTGATTATAATGAATGTGACATGGTTTAATGGTGAACCAAAAGAGATCGTTGTGACAATTGCGCCGACAAATCTTACAATCAATAAGAGTGGTGCACAGTTATTTGAATCTGCAAACCAAGTGATGCTAGGTTACGATCCAGATAAAACAGTGGTTCTGATACGTCCGCTATCTAAAGATGAGGTTTTGCGTGGAGATATTCCAGAACATACAAGGTATAACATAAGTGTGAATGCTTCTTATGGTCGTATTACAAATAAAGCATTTATCAATCGATTAGCTACAGTATTTAATTTAAATTTTGAAGATAGGGGTACGAAATATAAGGCTATTTGGAATAAAACCAATAATGTCCTTGAGGTTCGTTTAAAGGAGGTTTTATAAATGATTGAGTTATTCTTAGAATATATCATCTGGTTTTGGCTACTAGTTTTCATTACAACCGTTATTATTGAATTTATCACGGTTGAATTTGTAAGCATTTGGTTTGCACTCGCATCCGTGCCTACATTAATCATTTCAGCATTTGTTCCAAATAATATTGGACTTCAAGTACTTGTATTCTTTCTAACTGGTTTTGTTCTTATGTTTTTAACTAGACCATTCCTAATCAAGTATTTTAAAAAGAATATGGTTTCAACAAATGTTGATTCATATGTTGGAAAATTAGCTATCGTGATCAAAGAGATTTCACCAATGCTACGTGGACAAGTTGATTTTGAAAATATGAATTGGACGGCTATTTCTTCTGAAGATATCGAAGTCGGTTCAACCGTAAAAATACTTGCCATTGAAGGTAATAAATTTATAGTCACTAAAATTAAAGAGGAGGATTCAAAATAATGCCAGGATCAGGACAAGTTTTAATTGTAGTATTAATAGTTATATTAGCTGTATTTGCATTACTTGCAATATCAGGTGTGCGAATTGTCACACAAACTAAGAAGTATGTTGTTGAAAGATTAGGTGCATTTCATGCAACTTGGGGTGTTGGTATACATTGGTTAATCCCTTTTGTAGACCGCGTTGTATCTGTAGTATCACTTAAGGAACAAGTAAAAGACTTCGATCCACAAGCTGTAATTACAAAAGATAACGTAACAATGCAGATTGATACAATCGTATTTTATCAAGTAACAGACCCTAAACTATATGCCTATGGTGTAGAAAACCCAATTTTAGCAATTGAAGCACTATCTGCAACGACACTGCGTAATATTATTGGTGATTTAGAATTAGATACATCACTTACATCCAGAGATATCATCAATACAAAAATGCGTCACATTTTAGATGATGCAACAGACAAATGGGGTATCAAAGTTAACCGTGTTGAAGTTAAAAACATTATGCCACCTAAAGACATTCGTGATTCTATGGAAAAACAAATGCGTGCTGAACGTGAAAGACGTCAAACAATCCTAATTGCCGAAGGTGAAAAACGTGCTAAGATTTTAGAGGCTGAAGGTATTAATGAAGCTATCATCTTAAAAGCTCAAGCAGATAAACAACAAGTTATCTTAAATGCTGAAGCTGAAGCTGAATCTATTCGACAATTAAAAGAAGCTGAAGCTTTAGGTATTCGCTTAATTAAAGAAGCACTACCTGATGCAGCTGTTTTACAAATTAAAGCATTTGAAGCATTAGCTAAACTTGCTGATGGTCAAGCAACAAAAATTGTCGTACCATCAAACATTGCTGATTTAGCAGGTGCAGTTACAGCAATTACTGAAGTTGTTCAAACTGCAAAAGAACCAAGTAAAAAGTAATTTAACGTAAATAAAAGGCATTTTCCAGTGGAAAATGCCTTTATCTTATATATAGAGTATGTGATCTACAACTTGATCATCTAACGATTCAATAAATGTCTTTAAGAGTTTTTCAGTATGTTCTAAATCCTTTAAATCAATCATTTCATTATGTCCGTTTTTATGACGTATCGGAATACCAATCGAAAGTGTTGCTGCGCCAAGTTTTGAAAGTTGTAAATAGTGTCCTTCACCAAAACCACTTAACTGGAAACCTTCTTGGAATGGTATCTGATTTGATTTACATAAGTCTATCATAAATGTTCTTAGTTTTGAATGTGCAATTAAACCTTGATCATAGAAAAATATGACCGGACCTTGACCAAGAACGATACTGCCATCACCAACAAGATCAGTCGTTTCAACTGTATCAAGATTGATTGCAATCTCAGGTTCTATTTTAAAACTTGTAGTTTTTGAACCTTTCATACTCATTTTATGTTGGGCAGTAAATGCAGCACTAAAACTTACCTTTAAATCATTAAACTTATTAATTAACTCACTTAAAACAAATACTGGTGATCGACTATCTAAAGCTTTTGATATAACACGGTCATTTAAAACTTCCACTAAAGGACTATAACGTGTAACCATATCACCAATTTGAACCCCTTTTTCAAAGGCCTCTGTTTGACTTTTAAAGCCGAAATCTAGGTACATCGATTTTAGATCATCAACTTTAGTAAGTTCTTCTCTTGATTGATTCATTAAAGGTTTTGAACCCATTACACCTATAAACGTATCTTTTTTTGTTGTTAATAAAAATGTTTGATTGACTGAATTTTTTGATAATATGCCTCCAACCATTTGAAATTTAACAAGTCCTTTAGGTGTAATTTGACTGACAATTAAACCGAATTCATCCATGGGAGCACTCATCATGACAGACTTACCTGTTCCTAAGGATGCAATAACCGAACCAAGTCTATCGGTTGAAATATTACCTTTTAAGCTTGATTTTAAATAATCCGTCATTTGAACTTCATTTGATGCAATCGCATTTAACTGTGTTAATTTTGTAAGCTTCTCTATTGTATTCATTATTTTTTTCCATTCTTTGTATGTCTAAATTTAAGTAAAATAAAAACCTAGGAAGCTGTGAGAATCTCTTATTTTTAAGTGGGAATTTCCTATACACATACGTTGGGATTCCAATTAAAGTATTGGCATTCAACACCAGTATGGTTTAACTCCCTAAAAGATATGTTTGGGTTCCACGGGTACTTCCTAGGCACCTTTAATTTACTATATTATATGAGATTTGTCAATGAAAATGGTTTTCTGAAAATGTCTATATTTTCTTTGATAGTATCTTCTTTAAATCATTTTGTAAATCAGGTCTTTTTAACCCAAAATCGATAATCGCTTCAATATAACCTATTTTTGATCCAATATCATAACGTTTCCCAATCATATCTAGTGAGTAAACTTTCTCATAATCCATCAATCTTAATATCGAATCTGTTAACTGTATTTCATTGCCAGCACCTTTAGATTGATTCTTTAAAAGCTCAAATATTTTTGGTGTAAGTACATAACGACCAGATATTGCTGATTGAGAAGGTGGGTTTGATTTTGGTTTTTCAATGACACCTTGAAGTTCAACAACAGGTTTTTCACTATCAGTTTTAGGGATGCAAATACCATAAAGTTTTGTATCTTCTAATGAAACTTCCATCGTGCCTAAAATACTTGATTTTTTGTCGTTATAAGCATCCATTAATTGTTGAAGTGCTGGTCTTTGTTCTGAAACATAGACATCATCACCAAGTAATACTGCAAATGGTTCATTATTAATGAATTTTTCTGCTTGTAAAACTGCATGCCCTAAACCCAATTGCTCAGTTTGCATGGCATAATAAATCTTAGCTCCAAAACTCGTATTTTTAATTAATTGAATATCCTCTAATTTGTTTTTTTCACTCAAGAATTGTTCAAGTTCTAAGTTATTTTCAAAATATGATTGTATAGCACCTTTATTTGAAGAAATAATTATAAGTATTTCTTCAATACCTGATGCTACTGCTTCCTCAATGATATAGCTTAATGCGGGTTTATCAATAATTGGTAACATTTCTTTTGGTACAGATTTAGTAATCGGTAAAAATCTTGTACCCCATCCTGCTGCAGGAACTACTGCTTTTTTAATCATTTTTGCTTATCTCCTTCATAATATACTAAAATCCTAACATAATTTGCTTGATAAATTAATGCATTTAATAGCAAGTCTCTAACCTTTTGCTCGATTGCAAAATTAGAATTTGGACTCTTTATTAAAACACGTGCAGCCAAGTAATCTGACTCATCTAATTCTTCCATTCTAACAACATAATAGTGTTTTGACAATCTTAATATATCTTCTTTTCTTTTAAATGAAAATACAACAGATATAATAAGTTCTTTTTTTACGACCTCAAGCGTTTTTAACAGACTTGCAAGTGATAAAGCTCTTGCAACCACATACTCTGTCTTATGAAAAAACGTTCGTTCATAAATTAATTTATCTTTATCATAGACAATTTGAGTTTCAACTCTTGTATGAAAAAGATTTTCCAAGTAAACTTTAAAGTTCTCTGCTCTTTTAGCATGTCTATGGTAAAACTCGGTATACATCATAATTTCTTTACCATTGAAGGTATAAGCAGTAATCATAAAGTGTTTACGGTTTGAGTAAAACAAAATATCATTAAATCGTGCATGGAATCCTTCAAGATCACATTTAAATTTATAAGTTCCAACAATATTGTATGTCTCATTATAGACAAAAGGCTCGTAAAACTCATTTGCATAAACATGGCGCTGATCATCTGGATCATAATATTTATATGCATTATAGGCAACACGGTTTAAAGATAAAAACTTTTCATGAATCACATCAGAAATACCGAGTATTGTAACAAGAGCTGATAAAATAATTTGAGAAATAAATGAAATTGGTAAAACCCATATTGCAAATATAACCGGAATAAACATAAATAGAATTGCTGCGCGAAACATTGCCTTAAAACCATTTTTATATAAGATAAATGTAATTACAAAGAGAGATACGACACCATAAAATGTAAATACTTGTAAAGGATTATAATTACTTAAGTCAATATAAATATTTTTAAGTTCATTGATAAATAAATATATAGCAGTGAATAATAAGAGTAACGTTGTTAATTGACGTAGTTTTAGGTACCAATTCTTAGTAAATAATTTCTTTGTTTGTGGTAACCTTACATAATCCTTCATAGCCTGTCTATACCCATAAAACGGCCAATACTTTCCTCTTATAGAAATAGTTAGTGGGGCTGTTTCGGCAGGAATGAGTTTACTTTCTAAATAACGCTCAAAATCAGATAATGGGTTTAAGATAATCATTAAAGTACCGACAGCAATGATTGCATGCTGATAACTTGGTAAGATGATTAAACCAAAGATTATTAATAATGAATAAACAAACATAACTAAAAATTTGGCTGTTCCACCAAATAAATAAAAGGTTAATAAAACGATCCCTATCGTTGCAAAAACCACATAAATCAATGAGTGATCGAGTCCCATGAATGGAAATACTAATGTAAAGGATATTAATAACATTAATATTAAGATTAAACTAATAAATAATCTACGTTTCATTTATACTTCCTTCATTTTGTTTCTTTATATTATTATATCAAATTTTTAGTAATGTTTTGTCAGATAAAACAAAAAGGTGCAATTCTAATGATTGCACCAATTATACAAAATTATTTACTTGGATTGTAACCAATTTTAGCTAATGCTTCAACAAGTTCAGCTTTTCTTAAACTGCTTGCGCCTTCGATACCAGCTTCAACTGCTGCTGGTCTTAAATCCGCTACTAATAACTTGCTTAACTCAGCTTCTAAAGCTGTTGTATCCACTGCTGCAGGTGCTTTTGATTCTGCTTTAGCTGGTGCCACTTTTACTGCTTGAACTTTTGCTTCTACTTTAGGCGCGGCAGCAACTGTTTTCACAGCATATTTGCTTGGATTTGCAATTGCGTCTTTTGCAAGATCAACATATGATGCAAATACTTTTGGTTCAGAAATTGCTAAGTCTGCTAATACTTTTCTGTTTAATTGTACATTAGCAAGTGATAAACCATGAATTAATTTAGAATATTTGAAGCCATTTTGTACTGCTCCAGCATTGATTCTTGAAATCCATAATCTTCTGAAATTTCTCTTATTTTGTTTTCTATCTCTGTATGCATATTGTAATGCACGCATGACTTGTTCGTGTGCTGTACGGTATAATGTATGTTTGGAACCAAAATAACCTTTAGCTAACTTTAATATTTTCTTACGTCTTCTTCTAGTTACTGGTGTGTTTTTTACTCTAGCCA
>CAZRKJ010000058.1:0-7713 GCA_964600775.1 uncultured Acholeplasma sp. | reverse complement strand
TCAAAATAAACAATACTAGAATTACCTACAAAATGATTAATGTAATCGTATTTTTCAAAGTCTGCAAGAATTAGTAAAGACTTAATTACGTGTGCATGTGCAACAATCAAAACTTTCTTGTCATTATATTTTTTATAGACTTTATTTGTAGCCTCACTTAATCTTTTAAGTAGTGTCTCATTATCTTCATAACCTTTAGTCTTATATTCATGTTTCGTTATAAAGGGTAATGTATCCTCAACTGTTTTACCTTCAAAAGGACCGAAATCTCTTTCTAAAAAATCATTACTTTGATCGGTTATGTTCAAACCAAGATGTGCACCCAAAATAGATGCTGTTTCTTTTGCTCTTGAAAGTGGAGAAGTTAAGAGTACATCAAATGTTTCATTATTTTCTTTTAGAAATCTCCCCAGCCTATGAGCTTGTTGCTTGCCGGTCTCATTTAAGACGTTATCGATTCTACCTTGAATTAAACGTTGCTTATTATAATCGGTTTCACCGTGTCTAACCATTGCTATTATCATTTTTATCACCATCGGTAATTATATCAAACCTCGCTCTTTTAATCAAGGTAAGAATTTGATAGAATAATATAGTAAAGGAAATGGTGACGAAAATGTATATATTAAATAATTGGCAAGAAGTCTTACTTACAATATGGGAAACTATTGTTTCATGGTTTGAATCTGCAACTGGTTGGTTAGATCCAATTCTTAAACCAACAACCGATGGATGGTGGCAAGCTGGTTATGATTATTTTAATACATTCCCAGTTTTACTACAAATAGCTTTTGTAGGTTTTATTGGTTTATTACTTGTGATGGGGCTTTTATCGCTCATAAAAAAATCATTAAAAATAGTTGTGATCATTGGTATCATCGTTTTCATTTTCATGGCGCTGAACGGTTAATAAATAGAAATGGGGAAAAATTAATATGCAAATGGTAGACCTAATTAACAAGAAAAAATATAACCAAAAATTATCTAGTGAAGAAATCAAATTTATTATTGATGGTTATACAAATGGGGAAATACCTGATTACCAAATGTCTGCTTTTTTAATGGCAGTTTATTTTAATAATATGGACATAGAAGAATCCACAGCACTTGCTATGGCAATGCGTGATAGTGGAGAAGTATTAGATCTGAGTGATATTGAAGGTACAAAGGTTGATAAGCATTCCACAGGTGGTGTTGGTGATAAGGTAAGTATTATTCTTGCACCACTAGTTGCACACCTTGGTGCTAAACTTGCAAAAATGAGTGGTAGAGGTCTTGGACATACAGGTGGTACAATTGATAAGCTCGAATCCATTCCAGGCTTTAATGTCGTATTACCACTCTCTAAATTCAAACAACAAGTTAAAGATATAGGTTGTGCAATTGTTGGTCAAAGTGGTGATATTGCACCAGCCGATAAAGTCATGTATGCACTAAGAGATGTGACTGCAACTGTTGACTCAATGCCTTTGATTGCATCATCAGTTATGAGTAAAAAATTAGCATCTGGTGCTGATGCAATTGTACTTGATGTTAAGGTTGGTTCTGGTGCATTCATGAAGACACTTTCAGATGCAAAAGAACTTTCTAGAATCATGGTTGAAATTGGAAAGAAGGCCGGTAAAAAAGTTACAGCAATACTTACCGGTATGGAAGAACCACTAGGACACAAAATTGGTAATGCGCTAGAGATATATGAATCCATAGAAACACTTGAGGGTACAGGACCAGAAGATCTTACTCAAGTTGTAGCAGTAATTTCTGGTCACTTGCTCCTACATGCAGGTGTTGTTAAAGATTATGAAAGTGGCTATAAACTATCTTACAAAACATTAAGAAATGGCGAGGCTTTAGAAGCATTCTACACCTTTGTAAATGCTCAAGGTGGTGATATAAATTTCTTAAAAAATAAAGCAGATATTTTAACTAAAACTAAGCGATATGAAGTACTAGCAAAAACATCTGGTTATCTAGAAAAAGTTGATGCATTAAACTTTGGGGTTGCAGCAATGAAACTGGGTGCTGGTAGAGCAACAAAAGATGATGTGATTAATTTATTTGTAGGTATAGACCTACATAAAAAAATTGGTGATAGTGTAGAAACTGGTGAAGTAATTTGTACACTGTACCACGAACAAAAAGGACTTGAAGAAGCAATAAGTATCATTGAAAAATCATATGTTGTAGGACCAAACAAAATCAAGATTGACTTGATAAAAGAGACGATTTTATAATGCGAATAATTGCAGGTACATTCAGAAGTAGACAATTAAAAATGGTACCTTCAAGAGATACTCGAGAAACATCAGATAAAGTAAAAGGTGCTGTATTTAATAGCATAGGTTTTAGAATTGAAAACAGTGTCGTCCTTGATTTATTTGCAGGTTCTGGTAGTTATGGTTTGGAAGCAATCTCAAGAGGGGCAAAACATGTTGTGTTTAATGATTATAAACAGATTGCCATTCAGACACTTAGTGAAAACATCAGGAATTTATCAGTAGAAAATGTATGTGATATCTGGAAACTTGACTATGAAGTAGCTTTAAAAAAGATAGAAAATCTAGACTATAAATTTGATTTGGTATTCATAGATCCACCATATAAACTAGACATCTATGAAGATATAGTAAATCAACTATACACACATACAAGTGAAGATGTTATGATTGTTCTAGAGATGGATAAATCAAGAATACTCAACTCAAGTAAATTAATCAATTATCTTATCTACAAAGAAAAGGTATACGGTAGTAAAAAGATTATATTCATAATGAAACAATAACATTGTATTTTGAAATCAAATAAAGTAAAATGTATATGAACATGCGAAAGGAGTTGTGACAAATGATTGAATGGTATTGGGTATTAATAATAAGCATAGGTACTTTAATTATAGGTGCTGTTGCAGGATTCTTTATAGCAAGAGCGTGGTTCAAAAAATACTTAGAAAAGAATCCACCAATTGATGAAAGATCCATTAGAGAGATGTTTAGACAAATGGGAAGAACTCCTTCCGAAAAACAGGTTAGACAAGTTCTATCATCAATGAAACAAAATAGTAAGTAATAAAATAAGTGCGAAAGCACTTTTTTTAATGCCTTGAATTAAAAATGTATACTTACTAATAATAAACATTGATTACACACATTAAACACACAAGTAACGATTTCATAAATTTATATGTTTACTAATTGTTAACATAGTTTATATTTAATAAACATAAAATAAATCGATGTTTATAATAAATAAACAATGACATTTGGTATTATTGATAAATATCATTATAAGTATAAACTTCTCTAACGTTTTAAAGCATACATGTATATCTAAATTATCTGGTCAATACTTAGATATTACAACAATGATATTTATCTAGATTAGCAGTGTATGATCTAACTATGCATGAGAATCTATACACATATACATTTGAAAGGGTAGTAGTAGTTGATGTATTTTTATTTATTCAAAATATGCATATAGTTGCATATGGGCTTAATAAGACTTGAGACACACATTATATCGACTGAAGCAGTCTCAATTGCCAATAAACATATCTCAATATCTTTATATATACTCATTTGATAATAATGATGTAGTTAGTAATAGCATTATCGTTATTTTTACCTAATTAATCATACTCATTTATAATATCATATATCTATTTAATTAATAGAAGCATGACATTATAATTATTAATTTGTGCCTATAATGTATATTATGTTAACCATTAGTTGTGAGCCTTATTGTGCGGCTGTTAAGTATTGTGTGGAAATGTTGATTTGTTTTAAATATCAAATAAAGGTCTTCTTATCTAGGTTAAGGTGTGAACTGATTAAAATCATCACATAGGATGATGATATTATTTCAATTGCTCAGACTTAACGATACAGCAAGAGCTTTATGCGTGTATTGGTGATTTTTCATATACTCATTGGTTAGCCGAATGGTATTTTTAACTGTATTTAAACTACTAAAGTGTTTAGGTATTCCACTTGCTTTAACAATGTATCATGATATGTTCTGGGATATTTCATATACTATAAGCCATGGAAATCTATATCACATCATTCATTATTATTTATATTTATATGATGTAATAAATGAGTCCTTATCTATGCCTTGTTTATATTTGTTAAACATACGTTTGGTATAATCTTATCTTTATTTTGGTAGTTGCTGATTATGATATGAACTAAATTGTTATGAAACTTAATGTTCCTATCTAAATATCAACGGGTTGATAGTATAATGCAACAACCAATAATTAGCGCATTTTAATTTATGTTTTTCATTTATTCACATCAAGTTTTTTTGATCAGAGATTCTTAAATTAATCCTGGATTCAATATATTATAGTAAGTGTATTGTTTTAAAATTTACTTAGTATTCTTTCTAAGTTCTTCTTGGCTTTGTACTATCAGAATAGACTTCAATGAATTCGACATAAATTGTACGCTTCTAGTATTTGAAAATCATCACCAAAACTGTTTAATCCTAAGTTTACTAATAATTAACACGGTTTATATTTAGTAAACATAAAATTTACTACAGATTTTTACATTGGTGTTATTAATCACGCTTGAAATCACATATTTTGCTGGCGTTCTCTCAGCAATCGAGATTATAATTACTGCACAAGTCTACGTTTCGATTTGTGCAATTTGAACACTTGATTTTGTGGATTACCCTTTTAGAAACTACATTTTAGCTGATCATCTATTTGTTGATTCTTAATCTATTTTGTAGTTTAATTTTCTTGTTTACTTTATTTTTTTACATGTAATTAATACTTTATAACTTGAAGATTTTCATTGCTCTTAAGACAATTAGATAAAGCATATTTTATTAGTAATCTTGTGCATTCTTTGCAAAATAAAAAGGTGCAGTATTACTACACCTTGTTTATTTTTAGTAAACATACATTTATTTTAATTTATCTAGGAAACTATTTCCATGCACTGTTTTTTCTACTCTAAAGTTATCTGAAATTGTACTACCAATATCTGCAAAAGTTTCTAGGATTTTTAATTCACCAGCAAGTTTGAATGCTTTGCTGTATGCTATCATTGGAACGAATTCTCTTGTATGATCTGTACCTGCATAAGTCGGATCGTTTCCATGATCAGCTGTAATAATTACCAAATCATCTGAATTCAAATTGCTTAAAAATTCAGGAAGCTGACTATCGAAATCCATGATTGCTTTTCCATATCCAATAGGATCTCTACGATGACCATAGAGTGCATCAAAGTCAACTAGATTCAAGAAACATAAACCTGTAAAGTCTTTTTTAGACCACTCAGTTAACTGTTTCATACCATCATCATTTGATACTGTTTTACTGTATTTATTAATACCATAACCATCAAAGATATCATTAATTTTGCCTAGTGCAACAACATCAAATCCAGCATCATTTAAGAAATTTAAAGTTGTTTTTTCTCCCGGTTTTAGTGCGTAATCTTTACGGTTTGATGTACGTTTAAAATCATCTTTATTTGAACCTAAAAACGGTCTAGTAATTACACGGCCAACTTTCCATTCTGGACGCATTGTAATGTCTCGTGCAATCTCTGAAATACGGTACTGTTCTTCTATAGGAATTACATCTTCGTGCATAGCAATCTGTAGGACGCTATCTGCAGATGTATAAACAATTAAGTCACCAGTCTTAACATGTGCCTCACCAAGTTCTTTAATAATCTCAGTGCCACTTGCTGCTACATTACCAATAATTTTTCTACCTGTTCTTGATTCTAATTCATCTAATAATTCTTTTGGAAAACCATTATCTGTGAACGTTTGAAACGGTGTTGTAACATATAAACCCATCAGTTCCCAGTGTCCTGTCATCGTATCTTTACCTAAAGATTTTTCTCTGATTTTGGTTACATAGGATTGTTTTAATTGGACATTTTTTGTCCCTTTAATTGGAATGATATTACCTATTCCTAGCGCTTCTAAATTAGGCATTTTTAAATCCATGCTTAAAGCAATATTTGCTAATGTATTTGATTTTGAATCGTCAATGCCATCATTGAAATATTGGTTTGCATCCTCTGATGCACCAACACCAACTGAGTCCATGACTATTAAAAATATACGTTTGAATTTCATCTTATTTCTCCTTTGCTCTTGGGTGAGTATTGTTATAAACTTGTCTTAATCTTGCTTGTGATATATGTGTATATATTTGGGTTGTTGATATATCTTCATGACCTAATAAGTTTTGTAAACTTCTTAAATCCATTCCATTTTCAAGTAAGTGTGTAGCAAACGAATGTCTAAGTGTATGAGGTGAAACTTTGCTTGAATCAAGTTTTGCATCTAGTGCGAGTTTCTTTAAATTCTTAAAGAATCCTACTCTTGATAATGGTTGACCTTGACTATTTAAGAATAGAAAATCTGTCTTTTCATTTATTAATAAATCACGAGCTTTAATCAAATAGTTTCTAATTGCAATCAATGCCATATCAGAAATTGGTACCATTCTTTCCTTACTACCCTTACCTGTTACAACGACGTAACTTTGCTGCATATGTATATCTTTTAACTTTATATTAAGTAGTTCTGATACACGTAACCCAGAACCATAAATCAGTTCTAAAAGTGCCATGTTTCTTAGACCGAGTGTTGTTGTTTTATCAATAGCTTCTAGAAGTGATACAACCTCATCCACACTTAAAACTGAAGGTAATGACTTCTCAATTTTAGGTCTTGCAATCTTTGAGGTGATATCTTGATCAACTTCTTTTTCCATTAATAAAAATTGGTGAAATGATTTAATTGAAGTTAATTTTCTTGAAATAGATTTTGCTGATAAGCCTTGATTTTTAACACTTTTTAAAAAGCCCTCGATATGCTTTGTTTCGATCTTATCAACACGTTCTATCTTATGATATTTTTCTAAAAATACTTGATAGCCTTTTAAGTCTCTCATGTATGCATCAATTGTATTTTTAGATAAACCACGCTCATTATTTAAATAGTAGACAAAATCATTTAACAAATATTTCATACGAATATCATAAATACTTGGTTACCAAGCATCTTACCTTCCTTGGATAAGCGTAAATAATTATCTTCTAATTCAAGTAATCCTATTTTAATTTTATCATGGATTTGTGGGTATTTATCAAATAGGTTAATATTGTATTTAGATTCGATACGTGCAACACTTACACCTTTACTTAATCGTAATCCAAAGATTAATTCATCCTGGAGTTTTAAATCATCTGTTTGAAAAACCTTTTCTTTAATAAAGTGATCTAAGTACTGACTCATGCCACGTTCATTATATGTTCTATAATCATCAACAAAACCATGAGCCCCTAAGCCGACCCCAATATACTCACCTAATGTCCAATAAATATTGTTATGGAGTGAGTACTCATTATGCCTTGCATAATTACTTATCTCATATTGTTCATAGCCATTTTGAGTTAAAAACTTCATAATATATTCATACATACTTGCTTCAATATCTTCATCCATAGGCTTAAAGTTGCCTTTAAGGTATTGATGATAAAAGTATGTTTTATCTTCTAATATCAATGAATAATAAGATACGTGTGATATATCCAATTTCAATAATTGTTTTAAATCATATTCAATATGCTTCATCGTTTGACCTGGTATAGCAAATATTAAATCAATTGATAAATATGGTATACCAATAGACTGTGACCTTGTATTTGATGTAAGGTTTATACC
>CAZRKJ010000057.1:0-7947 GCA_964600775.1 uncultured Acholeplasma sp. | reverse complement strand
ATTTTGATGAATCTCAAATTTTTAGAATTGATCATTACTTAGGTAAAGAAATGATTCAAAATCTAATGACTGTACGGTTTGCAAACAGGATTTTAAAAGATACTTGGGATTCCAAATCCATTCAATCGGTTAAAATACATGTAAAAGAAAAAGAAGGCATTTTATCTAGAGCAGGTTATTATGATACATCGGGTGCATTAAAAGATATGGTACAGTCTCACTTACTTCAAATATTGTCATTAGTAGCAATGGATCCTCCTAAAAAATATCAATCAGATTATATAAAAGATGAAAAGGTTAAAGTATTAAGAAGTCTTGAACTCGATCAAAAATCTGTTTTATTTGGACAATATAAGGGTTATTTAGCAGAAGAAAATATTCCAAAAGACTCTAAAACAGAAACTTTTGTATATTTTAAAGTTTTTGTAAACACACCACGTTTTAGAGGTATTCCTTTTGAGATTATGACAGGTAAGAAATTAAACCAAAAAGCTTCATATATTGAAATACTTTACTACCCAACAGATGAACAAGAAAAATGGCATCTAGATATACTACCGAATAAGTTAACCATTCATATTCAACCAAATGATGGTGTAGAGTTAAAGATAAACTCTAAAAAACCTGGACTTAAAGAAAGTTTAGAAGAAGTATCCTTAGCTTTTAGCACATCAGAATCTGTTGAAGGTAATATTCCTGAAGCATATGAGAAACTCTTACTAGATGTGGTTACCGGACATAAGACATTGTTCACACGCTGGGATGAAATCGATGCAAGTTGGCATTTCATTGATCAAATTAAAAAATGTTGTGACAACATGGTTGTTTATGAAGATGAAGCTGATGTCATCAAACAAATTAAACAAAACACTTGATTGACTCAAGTGTTTTATTTTGAATTTCATTTGGAAACGCTTTCTAAACTAAAAACATTAAAAATAGCCGCACAAATGCCGAAATATGAATAAATAGTGCTATAATGGTAAAAGATTAAATAGGTAGGTGTTAAACGATGCAAACATATATAGATATTTATAAAAATATGCGTAAACGTCTAAATGCTTATGGCTATGCAATGTGGCTATTAAGTTGGGACTTAGAAACGGATCATCCATCAGGTGCACTCGATTACAGGGCAGATCAAATTGAAGTGTTAAGTAATGAAATATATGCACTTGAAACGGACAAAAAATATTTAAAAGCAATCGATTATCTTTATGAAAATTTAGATCAATTAGATGATTTATTAAGTCGTGAAATCAAAAAGATAGAAAAAGAAATGCGTCTGATTAAAAAAATGCCGAAACAAGAATACATTGATTATCAAGTATTATTGTCAAAATCAACAACGCTTTGGGCAAAAGCTAGAAATAATGATGATCTGGAAAGTTTTTTACCAGTCCTTGAAAAAATTGTTGCATACCAAAGAAAGATTGTACGCTATCTACAAACACCAGAACTTAAAGGTTATGATGTATTACTTGATTTATATGAAGAAGGTATGACAACCAAAGAATATGATGTGTTTTTTGAGGACTTAAGGAATGAACTTGTACCTTTTGTACTAACTGCAACAAGTGGCAAAAAACCACTTTCACGTAGATTAACAAAAAATAGTTTCCCTATCTATAAACAAAAGATGTTTAACATGTATTTAACGGATGTATTTAAGTTTGATTTAAATCGTGGCGTATTAAAAACAAGTGCACATCCTTTTACTTCAAATTTTTCAAGTTTTGATGTACGTATCACAACACGTTATATTGAAAACTCAATAGAATCTGCAATATTTTCAACCATCCATGAAATGGGTCATGGTATTTATGAACAAAATATCGATCCATTACTTAAAGATACTTACCTAGCATCAGGCACTTCTATGGGGATACATGAATCACAATCAAGAATGTATGAAAATATGATTGGTCGCTCATTTGCATTTTGGGAAACACATTATGATCATTTAAAAGAAATATTTGATAAAGAGCTTAGAAACGTAAGCTTGCTAGATTTTTACCAATACATTAACCGTGCAGAGCGTTCTTTAATTAGAACTGAAGCTGATGAATTAACATATCCATTACATATTATGGTACGTTATGAAATTGAAAAACAACTCATTAGTGGTAAATTAAAAGTTAAAGATGTATCTAAAAGATGGAAGAAATTGTACCAAGAATATGTAGGTATACGCCCTAAAAATGACCAAGAAGGTGTCTTACAAGATATTCATTGGTCTGCTGGATCGTTTGGATATTTCCCAACATATGCACTAGGTAGTGCGTATGCTGCACAAATTTATTATGCAATGAATAAATCATTTAATGTTGAAAATGCAATTTCTGATAACAATATTGAAAAGATTAATGCATGGTTAAAAGAACATATCCATAAATATGGACAAACGAAAACACCAAAAGAGATATTACTACTTGCAACCAAAGAACCATTTAAATCTACATATTATATTGAATATTTAAAAAGAAAATTTTCAAGCTAAGAAAAAAATGGACATGCATTGTCCATTTTTATTTGAGAAACGGATTATTTAATTTTTCATGACCAATACTTGTTGGTTTACCGTGTCCAGGATAAACGACTGTCTTATCTGGTAGTGTTAGCAGTTTTGTTTTTATGGATTCAAGTAATGTATCCATATGTGCAAAAGGAATATCTACACGGCCAATTGTTTCAAAAAACAAGGTATCACCACTAAATAAATAAGGTGCATGATATAGTGCAGTAGAACCGTCAGAGTGTCCTGGGGTTTCAAGCACTGTAAAAACATGTGATCCAAAATCAATTTGGTCACCATCCACTACATATTGGTCCACTGGAATTTCATATGGAAAATAGTTATAGACCGTATCTGTCATCCATATTTTATCTTTAAGTGGGGCATATACAGGGATATGGTAAAGATCTTTTAGTTGTTTGACACCACCTGTATGATCATGATGACCATGTGTGATGTATATAAATTGTGGGTCGAGTTTTCGAGATTTAATGTACTCTATAATTTCAGTGCCCTCATAACCAGGGTCTATAATAAAACATTGTTTATTATCTGAAACTACATATGCATTTGACCGAGCCTCTCCCAGCTTTAA
This sequence comes from uncultured Acholeplasma sp., assembly GCA_964600775.1. Taxonomy (GTDB): domain Bacteria; phylum Bacillota_I; class Bacilli_A; order Acholeplasmatales; family Acholeplasmataceae; genus Acholeplasma. The sequence continues at coordinate 4,837 of CAZRKJ010000057.1, read as the reverse complement.
TCCAATGATTTCCATAATTTCACCTGTAGAGATTATACACCAGTTTTTAAGTTTAGACAAATACTTCGATTAAATATGAAAATTCATGTGTAACGAAATGCTTTATAAATAAAATTAATTGATTATATAATAAAATTATTATATACTAAAGTCGGTATTTTTGTAGAACGAAAGGAAATTGAATATTATGTATGTAGTTGTACGTATCATGAAGGTGAAAAAAAATCACCAAGAAGTAGTAACAAAGCGCTTTATGAACCAAACTTTGATGTCTAAATCCAAAGGTTATGTGAAGTCCATTTTAATGGTGGACCAAAAACACAAGGAATATGATCTTTTTAGACAAGAAATTTATTGGGATGACAAACGTGCTTTTTTTGTTTGGGAAGGCTCACCAGAGCATATCGCTATCCATAAAGCACACAAAGCAGCAGGTCATGTCAGACCAGAAGAAATCATTGAAGTTTCTAAGGAAACATATGAAGTATTAGGACAAGTATGATCAAAAATCGAAGGTTTTTAAGTATTGTTTCATTAATCATATTAATTATTCTATCGCTTAGTATAGATGCCAGACGTGATGTAAATATATTTACATTGTTTAATCTTAGTCCAGAAGCGTTAGAAATTTTATTGATTTCAAGAATACCTAGAACCTTAACAATTATATTAACAGCTTCTGCAATTAGTGTTGCAGGGTTAATTATGCAATCGGTTGCAAAAAACAAGTTTGTGTCACCTGGTGTTATAGGAACCACCCAAGCAGCAACTTTAGGCGTATTGGTTGCACATTTATTTATGCCAGGTATGGCATTATGGGTGCAATTTATATTTTCTTTTATAACAGCGCTTGGAGGCAGTTTATTATTTGTTACCTTTTTAAGTAAAATACAGTTTAAAAATGAAATATATGTGCCCTTAATTGGTATGATGTTTGGTGCACTCATCGGCTCATTTTCGATTGTGATTGCACAAACAACCAACACGCTACAGTTTTTAAATAGTATTGGTGTGGGTAGTTTTACAAATAAAACAATTGGTACATATGAAATGATTTATTTTGTTGTGCCAGCGCTTTTGATTGCAATCTTCTATGCAAGTGAGTTTAACATTGTGTCTTTGGGTAAGGATTTTGCTAACAATTTAGGTGTTAACTATTCAAAAGTTATTACTTTAGGTATTATTATTGTTTCAGTCATTACTGCATCAACATTTATAGTTGTTGGTCCGTTACCATTTTTAGGGTTAATTATTCCAAACTTAGTATCTATATATTATGGGGATCATTTAAAAAAATCTATTTTTGATTTAATGATCTTTGGGAGTATATTTGTACTGATTTGCGATATTATTGCACGTAGTGTGCTTTATTTAGTCACTGGCTATAATTTTGAAGTAGCAGTTGGTTTTGTTATGGGTATTATTGGTTCTGTAATCTTTTTATACCTGCTATTGAGGAAAACAAAAGATGCTTAAAACTTATAGATTTTGGATCGTTAGTGTCCTTATTTCAATCATGCTATATTTAAGTGTTTGGATGGTTTCTCAATATGATGTCATCATGTTTAGCTTAAATGACCCAGACCGTGCACCATTATTTATTCAGATGATGCTACAAATATTTCAAAGAAGAACAATACAAGTAGTTGCACTAATTATTGCATCTGTATTGATAGCATTATCCACAACAGTATTTCAGACTCTGACACAAAACCGTATTATTACACCAAGCTTATTAGGTTTTGACAGTATCTTTGTTGTCACACAAACTACTTTAGTTTATTTTGTAAGTATGTCTAGTTTTGTTGTAAATCCAGTATTAAACTTTTTACTTACAGTTACTTTGATGGTTGGTATTACGCTTTTGATGTATCAGATGATTTTAAAACAACATAAGAATAACATTTTATTATTACTTTTAATTGGTATGGTTATCTCAACGCTTGCAACCAATTATGCATCATTTCTACAAATATTAATGAATCCAACAGAATTTCAAACGATTATGTCACTGACATCTGTTTCTGTTGTAAATATTCAAACATCATTAACATTACTCGTATTACCGATTACAATCATTATTGCCATTTATTTCTTTTCTAAAACATATGTCTATGATGTGATGGCCTTAGGTCCAACACATGCCTTAAATTTAGGTATTAACTATGCTAAACAAACACATATAGACTTAATATTTATCTCGGTTGCTATTGCTGTAACTACAGCTTTAGTTGGTCCACTTTCATTCTTAGGGTTGATTGCTGTAAACATTAGTAAGGAACTCTATGATAAATACCATCATAAAACAATCTTTATCCTCTCAATATTTATAGCCATCGTTGTATTACTCATTGGACAAACAATCGTTGAATTAATTGGGTTTAGAACAGTTGTCACAACGTTTATTAGCTTATTTGGTGGTATCTATATGATATACCTAATTATTAAGGAGCATAAAATATGATCACATTAGAAAATATACATCAAAGTTATGGAACTAAAGATGTCTTAAAAAACATTAACCTAACAATCCCTGAAGGTAAAATTACAGGTATTATTGGACCTAATGGTGCAGGTAAAACAACATTATTTAATGTCATTAGCCGTGTCATACAATCAAAATCAGGAAAAATCAATATTGATGGTGTAGACATTTTAGACCCTAAAATGAATTTATCCAAACAAATTGCAGTATTAAAACAATCCAATCATTTCAGTTTAAAACTAACCAGTTATGAACTTATTTCTTTTGGTAGATATCCCCACTCTAAGGGTAGATTAAACCGCAAGGATAAAGAGATGATTGACCAAATGATTCAATACTTAAGTTTAGAATCTATTAAAAACCAACACATTGATACATTAAGTGGTGGTCAATTACAACGTGTATTGCTTGCGATGGTATTAGTTCAAGATACTAAATATATTATGTTGGATGAACCTTTAAATAACCTAGATATGAAGCATGGTGTTGAAATGATGCTACTCTTACAAAAGTTTGTTGATGAACTTGGTAAGACAATTGTTGTGGTCATGCATGATATTAATGTAGCATCAACATTTTGTGAACATATTATAGCGATTAAAGATGGTGAGGTCTATTTTGAAGGACCTGCACATGATTTAATGGTTGAAAACACATTAAATAGCATTTATGATTCAAATTTTTGTATACGTGAAGTTGATGGTAAACGTATATGTATATATCACAAATTAAATCAAGAATTAGAAATTAAGGAAGAAAACAAATGATGAAAAAAATATTTTTATTAACTTTAAATACGCTTTTAGTGTTTGTACTAATAAGTTGTAACATGGGTTTAGACACTGATGGTGAACGTACTGTTGAGTTTGTAATTGATGGGGATATGATGCTTGAAACCATATCAGTTGCTTATGGTGAAACGATTATAGAACCAGAAAATCCGACATATTTAGACTATACATTTGGAGGGTGGTTTCAAGATACACGTCATACAAGACCATGGAATTTTGATACCGATACTGTAACAAACAATATGAAACTTTATGCAAGATGGACAACGACTGTTACCCAAACAATTTCAGTTCAAACCGGCACAGATAGTTCTAATACACCTATTTTTGGTAAAGAGGTCAAAGAAACTACTATGCGTGTAAACCCTAGGGTAGTGGTAACATTTGCATTAGAAGTTGTAGACATATTAGATTATGTTGGTTTTGAATCAACGGGTATTACATACTTTGGCTTACCTAAATCTAATCTACCAGAAAGATTAAATATCTATTCAAATAACATTTATCCAAATACGGGTACACTTTTTGAACCAAATTATGACACATTAGATTTAATGATGCCTGATTTAATTATATTAGGTGGCCGCAGTGCAAATTTATATCCAACCTTAAAGACTAGATATCCAAATACAGATATCTTAGATGTTTCAAATAATAACTTTTCATTCACTGTTCAAAGTGAGGTCTTTAACAACTTAGGTTTAATTTTTCCAGGCATAAAAACGCCATTACAAGCAGCACTTACAGATATTACAACAAGACTTGAGGCACTGCAAGCAAAGGTGAGTGGCCAAAATGCCTTATTTTTACAAGTAAATGGGGATCAAATCTCAGTATTTGGGGTTGGTTCTAGATATGGTGTGATTTACAATGAATTCCAATTTTTAGCAAGTGATCCAAATCTTCAAACACTTGAGGCACATGGTAATGTTGTGAGTTTTGAATATGTATCAGAGGTCAATCCACAAATAATATTTTTAATGGATAGAGCCGCTGCAATAGGATCGAGTGGTTCAACCGATCAAATCATTGAAAATGCATTAGTTAAAAACACAATTGCAGGCCAAAATAATGCGATTTTCATAGTTGATCCAATTAGCTGGTATATTTTACCAGGTGGTATTACATCAACTTTACAAATGATTGAAGATATGGAACAAGTCTTTAACAATTAGTTGTTACACCATTGATTTTTGTGTTATAATTATATAGGTCAAAGCATGTTGACTTTTTGATTCAAAATTTGTTATAATAAATAAGGTTTATTAAAAGGAGTAATGGATTATGCTATTTCCAGACTGGATTATATTTATCTCAACTATATTAATGATTGCTATATCTGCATTACAAAGCTCAAAAGATGATGTAATGAGTGCATTTACTGGTAATAACTCTGAATTATTCAGAAACAAAAAAGTACAAGGTCCTGATGTTTTCTTCAATCGTGCAATGTTAATTGTAAGTATCTTATTTTTTGCAATGATTCTTTGGAGTAATAATATCGACAGATTCTTTATGTAATTATAAATTAGGTATTCCAAACGGAATACCTATTTTTATT
>CAZRKJ010000056.1:0-7953 GCA_964600775.1 uncultured Acholeplasma sp. | reverse complement strand
ATTTAATATGCTTGAAGCCCCTCGGTTTGTAGGCTTTGATAACTACATTAAATTACTATTAGATGATGAAATTTTCATTATTGCAATTAGAAATACATTAGTATTAGCCGTTGTAACAGGACCGGTATCTTATTTACTTGCCTTTGTCTTTGCATGGCTAATTAATGAATTAAAACCAAAACTTAGAGCATTTATGACATTAGTATTTTATGCACCATCAATTAGTGGTAATGCATTCTTAATTTGGTTACTTATATTTTCTGGTGACGTTCATGGTTATGCCAACGCATTCTTGATGCAATTTGGTTTTATTAATAACCCAATTCTTTGGTTAAGAGATCCAGACTATATGTTATTTGTTATTATTCTTGTGCAATTATGGTTAAGTTTAGGTGTTTCTTTCCTAGCCTTTATTGCAGGTTTACAAGGTGTTGATAAAACACTTTATGAAGCAGGAAGTATTGATGGTATTAAAAACAGATGGCAAGAACTATGGTTTATTACAATTCCAAGTATGAAACCACAGTTACTTTTTGGTGCGGTTATGCAAATTACTACATCGCTTGCGATTGCAGAGGTTTCTATGCAACTTGTCGGGTTCCCATCTGTTCAATATGAAGGACATACAATTGTTACGCACTTAATTGATTATGGTTCTATCAGATTTGACTTAGGTTATGCATCTGCTATAGCAACCATACTATTTATTATCATGATTAGTGCGAACTTAGTCGTCCAAAAATTCTTAAGAAGGATGGGTGAATAATATGCATGCTATACAAAAATTTAGAATGCAACGACGCATTAAGAAAAGAAAAAGACTCAACCGTTCTTTAGGTGGCGATATTGCATTATTCATATTACTTGCTTTATTTGGTGTATTCTCAGCATATCCTTTAATTATGACGGCATCCAATGCATTTAAACCGTTAGATGAACTATTTGTGTTTCCACCAACGTTATTACCAAGAAATTTAACATTTAATAACTTTAGAGATCTATCAGAATTAATAGGAAACTCATGGATTCCATTTTCAAGATATTTCTTTAACACAATCTTTATTACATCCGTAGGTACTGCAGGTCACGTACTTATTGCAAGTATGGCGGCATATCCACTAGCTAAATACAAGTTCCCTGGATCTAAGTTACTGTTCATGCTTGTTGTGTATTCATTAATGTTTGCACCACAAGTTACTGCAACACCAAACTACATTATTGTTTCTTGGGTGGGATTAATTGATACACCGTTTGCGATTATCTTACCAGCAATTGCATCCTCATTAGGTTTATATTTAATGAAGCAATTTATGGAACAAGTGCCAATGGAATTAATTGAATCTGCTAAAATTGATGGCGCAAGCGAGTATCGTATTTTCTTTCAAATCGTTATGCCACTTGTTAAACCTGCATGGTTAACATTAATTATTTTATTATTCCAAAGATTATGGACCACAGATGGTGGCGCATTTATCTTTAGTGAAGAGTTGAAACCACTATCGTTTGCATTACGCCAAATTGCTCAAGGTTCAATTGAGCGTGCAGGTACGGTTGCAGCGGTTGGGTTTATTATGATGATTGTTCCAGTTGTGTTCTTTATATTCTCTCAATCTAAGATTGTAGAGACATTTAGTACATCTGGTCTAAAATAGGAGGAACATATGAAAATATTTACATATATTGCACTTCTATTTACATTACCGATTAACTTTTCAATTATTCGCTACAACTATTCTTATTTTGGTGATGTCATACATTCAGCACCAGGTTTGAGTTATGCTCAAACATTTAGTGAGCGTACACTAAACACACCACTGGTTTCACCAGAAGATTTAGTTGTTTATGAAGACTTAATATATATTATTTCAAGTGGGTCAAATGCTTTAGTTGTAGTCAATGACAACTTTAATTTAGAGCATTCAGTTACACAGTTTCCTTTAAGTGAAGCATACCGTGATCGACTATTTGAAACCACACCACTGTTATTGGAAACGTTAGTTGACTATAGAATTGCTACAATTGTTGCCATAAATGAAGCAAGAGCAAATGCAGTTGCAACAATTCAAGCCTTATCGTTTTTAGAACTAGAACAAAGAACTGAATTTATCACAGATATTGAACTTTTAAATAATACATTTATTGCTAACATTCAAGATAATGTAGTACCTAATGATATAGGTGCAATTCAACAACAAGCAAATACAGCATATAGTGATATTTTAGATGAAGCATTTGAACTAAATGAAGAACAAACGGTAGAACCGGATCCAGAAGATGAAGAAGCTGAAGCAGAAGAGCCAATCGTTAAACCTGCGCCGGTTGCGCTTGTAACACAGCCAGAGCTACTAGGAGTATTAAATCACAGAAACCTTAGTGGTCCGATGGGATTAGATGTTAAAGATACAGGTATTTATATTGCTGATACTGGTAATAGACGTATCTTAAAAGCAAATCATGCATTTGAAATTGTTGATGAATTTTCACAAATTAATGACATTACGTTTGATAACTTAGAATTTGCACCACTAAAAATTACAACAGATACCACAGGTAGAATGTATGTGATTGCTAGAGACGTATTTGAAGGTATCATCGAATTAGATACAGATGGTTCTTTTAATAGATACACTGGTGTAAACCCAATTCGTTTATCACCTGTAGACATCTTTAACCGTTTTTGGATGACAGATGCACAAATCGATAGACTACCTAAGTTTTTACCTACAAGTTATACAAATGTTACAATGAGTCCAGAAAACTTTATTTATGCAACATCATTGGCATCAGCAAATAACTCAGATAATATGATTCAATTAATTAATCCAAAAGGTATTGATGTATTAATACGTAATGGTTATCATACACCTAAAGGTGATATTCAATTTATTGAAGGCATGAATAATTATGTTATTGATGGACCATCAAGACTCGTAGATATTGCACTGTATCGTGATGGTATTTATACCGTATTAGATTCAAGACGTTCAAGATTATTTACATATGATTCTGAAGGCAATCTTTTATACATCAACGGTGAAGCAGGACAACAATTAGACAAATTCTCTAATGGTGTTGCGCTTGAGTATTTTGGTGATAACTTACTTGTATTAGATAGAGAATTAAGAACCGTAATCGTTTATGAACACACTGAATTTGGTCAAAAGGTAAACCAAGCTATTTATCATCATGAGCGTGGTGAGTTTGAACTTGCTGCAATACTATGGGAAGAAGTACTTGTCTTAAATACAAACTATGAAGTTGCATACAATGGTATTGGTAAATTTCATTTAAGAAATGGTGATTACCAAAGAGCAATGGAATACTTTAGATTTGGATATGATAAGTATTACTATTCTAGAGCTTATAAATCTTATCGTAACGAAATTATAAAAGATAATTTTGGATATATATTCTTGGCAATACTCGCAATACCTGCAATCATGATAACCTTCCAACAAATTAAAAAGAGAAAGGGTAGATAAATATGAATAAAGTAAAATCAATCTTACATGACTATCTATCCTTCCCAAGATACATTATGATGCATCCATTTGATGGTTATGATGAATTTAAGACTGAAAAGAAGGGTAAGTTAAGTGTTGCATTAGTTTTTATTGGTTTATTTGCTTTACTACGTATCTTAACTTATCAATATGAAAGTTTCTTGATCAACGAGCGTAATCCGATGCTGATCAACAACTTACAAGAAATATTTGTTGTTGCATTATTAATTTCATTATTTGTTACAGCCAATTGGTCTGTGACAACTTTAATGGAAGGTAAGGGTAAGTATAAGGAAATCTTAATGGTTACAGGGTATTCATTATTCCCAGTCATATTGATTGGTTACCCTGCACTATTTATTTCAAATCTATTAACTTTAGAAGAAATGGCTTTTTATACATTAGCTATTGGTATTGCATATTTTTTAACAGCGTGGATGCTATTTATGGGTATTTTAAATATCCATCAGTATGGCTTATTTAAAACTGTTGGAGCATTTTTATTAACAGTAGTATCGATGATGGTCATGATGTTTTTAGGTTTATTATTCTTTGATGTGATCCAACAAATTATAGCCTTCATTTCGGCAATTATTGAAGAATTGGGGTTAAGACGATGAAATTTATTAAAAAACATTACATTAAATTATTAATTGGTACCTTAGTACTTGCGCTGGTTGCATTTATTGCCATAGGTATACCTCTAGAACGTGCATCATATGCTTACCAAACAACTCAAAGTTTTGATAAAGAAGGGTTCGTGCTTTCAACTGCACAATCTGATCAAAACAAAGTTGTTGCAGAAAATGATTTGTATAGATTAATACTAGATGAAACCACATCGTATTTTAAAGTATTAGAAAAGTCCACGGGCTATATTTGGGAATCAAATCCAAGTGTTGATGATACAAGACCTGGTACAACTCCAGCAGCAATCAACAGACAAAAGGCTACACTTGAGTACAACTACTATAATGAAGCAGGATCGATTGCAACATCAAATAATTTTGCTTTAAGTATTTCTCATCCTCGTGGGGTTAATAACCCAGCAGGACAACGCACATTCTCAATTCGTTATGTTGATAATGGGTTCCAAGTGTTATACGAAATCGGTAGTATTGATATTACAAATCTATTCTTTCCTAGATACGTTGACAGAGCATTAATGGAATCATTTACACCTGAAATGCAGCAAGAATTACAACTTTTTGCATACGGACAATTTAGTGAAGAGTTTGATGCATTCTTTATTCAATCATATTCAACAGAATTAGCACGTGGTGTGAAAGAAAGACTTTATAGAATTTTTTATGAAGAATTAGAATATACATTAGAAGACATTCAAGAGATTAACTTCTCATATGGTGTATTTGAAGAACCAGAACTAACAAAGTTTGAAATTGGTATTGAAGTAACACTAGAATCCTTTGGTGTGAATGCAAAAATTATTAGAGATTCTATCGTTGAAGAAAATGGTAGATTATCTGAGATCTCATTATACCCTATGTTTGGTACAGCCCACATGCAAGTTAATGATGTGGATTCACAAGGCTATTTATTTATACCTGATGGTAGTGGTGCTATTATGGAATTTAATAATGGCAAAACGAACCAAGCAGCATATAGAAAAAGATTATATGGTATGGATTTAGCACAAATGCCTATGCGTATGGCAGAGCAACAACAAAAAATTAACCTACCTGTTTTTGGTATGGTTAAAGAAAATAATGGGTTTGCTGCAATCATAAGCGAAGGTGATGCAATGGCATTTATTAATGCTGACGTATCCAATAGAAGAGATTCATATAATAGAATCTTTGCATCATTCCAACTAAGAGAAACAGAACAAGTAATCTTAGGTTCAGGATTTAATCAATATGGTATTACATTATTAACTAAAGATATTGTAAAAACTGATTTTGAAGTTCAGTTCCATTTCTTAAATGGTGCAGAAAATAATTATGCGGGTATTGCTAAAGTTTATCGCCAATATTTAATTGATAACTATGGCTTAACAAGTAATGACCAAACAAATACAGTTCAGTTAACTACAGAGTTTTTAGGTGCATTTGACAGAAAAAATTTCTTTTTAGGTGTCCCTTATACATCACTTGATAGTTTAACAACGTTTGAACAAGCATTAAAAATTATTGATGAACTTGAAGCACGTGGTATTACGGATTTAAATGTCAATTATTTAGGTGCTGCAAATGGTGGATTAACAAATCACTTATATGACCGTAATACAATTCCTTCGGTTTTAGGTGGTGCATCACAGTTTAGATTATTTAATGACACTTTAATTGAACGCAACATTCCACTATATCAAAACGTAAACTTTGTTTCTACCAAATCATACCGTGGTATATTAGATCAAAATCTATATAATACAACACGTATTCGTGGGTCACAGTCACTGTTATATGGATATCACTATCCATCATTATTACCGGGTTCTGAAACCAACTTTACTGGTGATACCAATCAATTCTTATTAAGTCCGCTATATTATCAATCGCTATATAATGCATTTAACAAAGAAGCTATTACACCTGGATTAAGTTTAAATATTATAGGCTCACAAATTGTTTCAAATCATGAATTTAACAACACAATTTATAAACAAGATGCATTAATTATTCAAAAGGAATTCCTAGGTAATATCGAACAAGATATAATGATTTCTAATCCGTTAGGGTTTGCTATTCCTTATGCAACAAGATTTGATAATGTACCAACAGAAACAACACTTGTAGGTTTAATTGATTATGCTGTACCGTTTATGCAATTGGTATTAAGTGGGTTTAGAGATTATACTGGAGAATCAATGAATTTATCTAGTAATCGTAGTCCACAGTTCCAATTCTTAAAAGCATTAGAAACTGGATCAAATATTAAATATACATTATCTTATGATAGTTCACAAAAATTATTAAATACACAACACAATCAATATATGTCTACACATTATGTAAACTGGTTAGACATTATTGAAGCACAATTCCAAACATTAAACGATATGAATTTAGCTAGTGGTTATTTAGTATCACACGAAAGACTAGCAAATAACGTTTATAAAGTAGGCTATTCAAATAATTTAGAAATTATCATTAACTACAACCTATTTAGTGTTGAAATTGAAGGTGTTACAGTAGAAGGTGTTGATTACCATATCACGAGAGGAGCGTCCTAATGCAAGATACAGCTTACAAACAAGTCAATCCAAATGGCAAAAAGAAATTTGAAATGACTTATAAAAATCAAAAGCTATTTTGGGCCGTTGTTTTCTTGATGCCTTGGTTTATTGGTTTACTACTTTTATTTATCGTACCATTCTTCCAATCATTAAACTACAGTTTCTATAAGTTAACACCTGAGGTAGGTGAAATTGTATTTGAGTTTGTTGGGTTTGGTAATTATTTGTTTGCTTTAAATGAACACGTAAATACAGCAACTTCAACAAGCTTTAGTGTTGAAATGATTAACACGATGACCGATGTGGCATTTAATTTACCTGTACTACTTATATTTAGTTTATTTATGGCAGTGTTATTAAATATGAAGTTTAAAGGACGTGCAGTGGTTCGTGCGATATTCTTTGTACCAGTTATTTTAAACTCTGTTGCGGTTGCTTCTGCATTAGGTGGTGGTTCAATTATGACAGAAATTTTAGAACAACAAGGTATTGGACAAATCTTTGACTTACAATTTTTCTTAATTCAATCTGGATTACCTGAGTTTATGGTGAGTTTTGTTGTAGGATTAATTGATCGCATTTATGATATTTTATCCTTAAGTGGTGTACCCATTCTACTTTTCTTAGCAAGTATTCAATCGATTCCTAACCATTTGTATGAAGCAGCTAAAATAGAGGGTGCAACCGGTTATGAAACTTTTTGGTTAATTACATTACCCAATGTAAGTCCGCATATTTTAACAGTAATCGTTTATGCACTTGTAGATACGTTCTTAACCTCACCAGTTTCATCGATTATTCAACGTGAATTGAATACCCAAAACTGGGGTGTGAGTTCAGCTATGGCTTGGATATATGTATTATTTATCTTAGGTGTACTATTAATCGTCTTTGTTATTGCAAAAATCTTTAAGATTGGAGGCTCTCACTATGAACATTAATGTGAATGCTAGTTTAAGTTTAGGTAAACTTGAACTTATTGAAGCAGCAAAAGAACGTGGTAAGAGTGTTAGACGTATACGTAAATTCCAATCGATTTTACTATCTGTTTTACGTGGATTACTTTTAGGTGGCTTATGTTTTATTATTCTTTATCCTGTTATTCAGCAATTACTACTTGGATTTAGAGCACCAATTGATTCAAATGACCCATCAGTTATTTGGATTCCAAAAAACTGGAGTTTACAAAACTTCAAATTAGCAGCAATCGTCTTAGATTATTGGGATGCACTCATAAATACATTTAAACTAAGT
>CAZRKJ010000055.1:0-8252 GCA_964600775.1 uncultured Acholeplasma sp. | reverse complement strand
AATTTTACTAACCTAAGTTTTTAACAATCTTTTCTGCCCATCCATTAGCAACTTCATCTATTTTACCTTCAATGCTTTTGCTAATAGCGTCTTGTATCTTATGCCTTAATGTCCAGTCTCCACATGCTCGCCTTACTGTCATTTGAATTTCATCTTTCACCAATTCAGCAATAGTTTCTTCAAAATTGTCCCCTTCAAATATCTCTTTTAACGCTCGCTCAATTCCCGCTTTAATACTATCTTCCAAGTGTTCATTATTCACCTGTACTTGTTGAATCATTTTTTGGGCATTAATATCCAATTCCAATCTAATTTGTGTCATTCGTCCCATAATCGTAAAATTTATTGTGTTTAACAATGTATATAGCAAAATAGGGCATCGTTCCAAGTTGCTATATTAGTGCTTTTAATTTAGTTAATCGTGGTTCGATAGGTTAGCACTTTTAAACCCACCTTGCCATATACCTGAACATTTGTTCAATTTTTAAGTTTTAAAAACAAGGGGGAGTTTCACCCCCTTGCTGGTTATGCGGCCAATCTCATTGACGGCTTAACCATGTTTACTAATTTGCCAGTTATATGGCGATGTACCCTCTCCTCCATCCTCCTACACGCTGTCAAAGCCAAGCAGCCCCATTTAATCAATACAGCAGGGTAGGTTTACGTAGCCATTACTGACCTAATCTAACTACCCCTGGCACTAATGCCTCTGTGGAGCTGACGGGAATCGAACCCGTGTCCAAACGTTTCAGCCAATGTTATCATCAAGAATACATTATCTTCAAAGAACTTAGTTATCTATTTTATATGTATTAATGAACTCCAACTGACCACAAACACTCCTACATGGAGACAAAGTAGCAGCTATAGATAAAGCCATATATTTATGCCAAAATCTCCTGATCGCCTCAACTGAAACCCACTCTGTTGCGCCATAAGGCACTCCATGATCAGGGAGTATAGCCCTTATAGGGTTTGGTTGATTTGAATTAGCAAATCCATGAGAAATAAACATCCCATTAACTTTGAGGTGATAACCTCTTCTGCCGTTTACAATCTTTATCGTTTCCATGATCTACAGTGTTTAATTGGTTTAACGATGTAAAATTAATATAATTAACAATACAAACCAAATTTATTTTAAGTAAATCATTAATTTATAATGATTTTAAATGGGTTAATCGACCACTGAATGTATTTGACACAATGGTCCTTTTCTATTGTATTAAGCACCCAAACAAGAAGCTTACCCATGAGCCGGAGTTCTTTCCTCAGATAATTCTTACCTAATGCACTTGATATTGTTTCACCTTGTTCACCAAATTGGTACCCACCAGGCTTGATTAGAACATTGTTCCAGAGTGTTCTCATGGCTCTGTTACCGTAGACATCAATTGATAATGCCTCATCTCTGAAGTACCCATTGATTGTTTTCAGGAACTTGTACTTCTTCCTGTATACCCACAACACAGTTATTAAATTGATAATGTGTAACGGGATGAACAGTACAATTGCTATTAAAAATAGGATCATAATTAATTGGTTTTTTGGTTATTACTCTATTTGCTTAACCTCTTTTAAAGGTGTGTTCATAATATTGGTTTTGTTGATACTTTATTATACAAATTCTTTAGAGGTTCTATCCTCTTTTCATCTTTACCTCCCTTACGTCCTGCTTTTTGCTTCCTGCCTTCCAATGACCACCCACGCCTTATATACAAGTCTATGCCTGTTTCTATCTCCTCAAACTGATAGTTATTCATGTTTGGCCACAGGTATGGTAAATTACTTGGCTCTCTCCACCCCTCTATACCTGCGTATGTTGGGTCTAATCTCAGTAGGTTTGAACGATGTGAGGCATGATATTGCTCTTCACCTATAAACCATGGAAGATCCCTTTTATCTGGTTTAGGGGCTTCATACAGTACGGCTATTGTTCTAAATCCTCTTTTTACCCACTCCTTCACACATACATCGTGATAATACTGGAATACTTCATAATAATTCTTCCAGGCTTTAAAAGTAGGGACATGATTCCATCTATTAGGGGAAATAAAACTTTTTGACAATACCTGACAATTAGCTCTCTGTCTATTTAAATGTTGTGTGTTTAAACAGGATACTGACTTAGTAAAGTCGGGGTATGGCAGCCATATCATCATAAACCTTATTTTGATGCGTTTAAACGCTGTTTCTCGGCATCAGCCATTATATACCTAATCAGGTCTCTTTTTACTTTATAAACGGCTCTCTCTGCGTTAATAGCCCACTCATATATAACGTCAGGAGTGAATATAGCCCGATTAGTTGTGTGAGTCTTTTTGGTAAAAGGATCATACACCGCATCAGACGTGATCTTAACCCGAGTAGCCGTCCACTCATATGGATTAACAGCAAACAAAATCAGCCCCCGGCGTTTACGCAAACGGCTTTTGAGGGTGTATTCTTTGTTTATCTCAGCTATTAGCTGAGTATCAGGTTTTACTTGTAGTTGTCCGTCAAACTCTTTCATGATTACAAAAATTTATCGAAATAACCTTTATCGATCAAGAAGCAGATTATCATAGTGACTGCCCACAATGATATCACTGCCCACATTATAATCTTAACTACTATTCTGCTCTCGTTTTTCATAGTTCTGAATCAAAGGGTTTGTAATTAGGGTTCTTATGATCCCGGTTGCTTAGGATTACTCCATATATCAGGAGTGCAAACACTATCGGTGTTAACATAATCTATATTTTAGGTGGTTAAGAAATTGAACCCCAAGCGGGAATCGAACCCGCCTGTGTGCGTTCCAAATAGGGTTATTGCTTGTAGATTGTGGCTGTTCTGCCTGTACCTAAATGCATGTAATACGGAAACTTGTTGTCATCAAGTAATACACGAAATATGCTTTCATTGTTCTCCTTCAGCTTGTGTTCATTGTTACCGCTGTTGACTACTTTCTTGATGTACACTTTTGCAGCGTAGATTTTTCTTCCGGCTGTTTTAAATTCTTCACCCAAGTGCTCCTCGATTGCTTTCTTTGTTTCTGCTGAGATTTCAACTTTTGTTTCCATGATCTACAGTTTTTAATTGGTTTAACGGATGTAAAATTAATATAATTATCAAAGCGAAACAAATTTTTAGACCAATTATTTTTAATAAAAGCCATTATTTATATTGATTATAAATAAGGATACACCTAACTTATTCATTATCAGCGTTTCCCTTGTTTTGGGCTTCTTTTATTAAAAGTAATAATTTCTCCCGTTTAGTCTGAATCTTACCCTGCTGGGTGAATGGAATCTCTTCCCACTCAGTTATAGTTTCAATTGCCTGGGGATTGTTCTTTTTGTTATCGTGGTGTAGTTGTATCTCATTCCAATCGTAATTACGGATAAGATCGATGGTGGTAGGTGGCTTGTTGTTAGGGTCTATATTCCCGAAGCCATTGAAGTTCCGGTAGAAGCTGTTAACCAGGCTGCTTAATATATAATGAGGGTTTGTATTTGTTTTGGCTGCTACCAGGTATATAGGGAGTATATGCATAGGTATTGACTTACTTAACTCATGAATTGACTTCTGAGCTTGAAGCGATGCTGTAATATCTATACGCCCATCCACTGTTAGCTTAACCTCTTCACCCTTCAATTCTTTCCGAGCCTGTTCTATCAACGCTCTCAATTCTGCTGATATTGACTTTAGTTCTGCCCTTTGGGCTGCAGACTTGTTTGGTGTATTATAAAGGGCATTGAACATCTTTAGAAACTTGCCATGCAGCATAGCCAATGACTCCATACGACCTGCGTCCATAGCCAGGAAGTGGTCTTTAGTGGTGTTAACAAACTCCAACTTCTTTTTATTGATCGCTGCCTTATTGTTCGCTACGAACTTCACCAACTCCAAGTTAGACACATCATAACCATCCTTCTCCAACCGCTCCTTTACCTCATCATTAGTCATATACCTACCAAACATCTCTATCAACTCCGCTTTCTTCCAGTCAAACATACTTGACCCCTGTGTTTTCAACCAGTTGCGCCACTTAGTACCCAGTCTCAGCTTCTGAGTCTTGAATCCAGTGAACATAGCCATCAGATTATCAATCTGTTTGATATCTTCAGGTGATGCCCCTTTTTCCTTTGCCAGTTGTTGTGCTCTACCTGGTATCCCCCTCATATCTGAGGTCTCTAACTCATTGGTAATCAACGAGGTATACGTATAAAAGCGATCAGGGTGATTAGTTATAAAATCATCCATTTTCAGCCATTCTACGTAAGATTCTTGTATTTCTGGTGGTGCGTGTTGTATTTCAAGGGGCAATTCATACTTACCCTTGTCCCATGTCTGGAGCTTTGTTGAGTTCTTATCTTTAGAGTTATCTTGGGTATCCATGTTAGTCGGTAGTAGGTATGTCTAATATATTTTCATTGCTATTCCATTTCTTTGTTTCTATTACTTGAACAGTTTCTCATATCCGAGGTTCCTTTATATCGTTAAACTTCAGTTTCAATAATTCTACTTCAATGCTCTTCTTGAATTCTTTAAAAGTTAGTGTCTCGTAATCTTTCTCAAAGAATACTTTAATTGATCCCTCCCTTGAATTAGTTGGCATTGTAAAGACATGATAATCATCAGTGGTAAATTCACTTTTAATCCTATTTACTTCTTCTAAAGGAAGCCTAATTGGGAGTTTAATCAAAATTAGAGGCTTTATCTTTCTTTCTTCTGAATTATAATCACCAATTGGTTCCAATACCTCCCAGGATGAAGTGAAGGCTTCAAGTTTCATCCTGACTATTGTATCAGTATCTAAATTAAGAGATTTAATCGTTGTGTTTGTTATATCCAGGATAGCCAGTTTTAAAACCGATCTCTTTACTTTGTTCTGAAATATGTATATTTTATTTACTTCCATTGTTTTTAAAATTTAAATTGTCCCTATCGGATTTGAAAGACTAATGCTCCTCATTAGTTAATTATGTGCAATGCTACTGGCCACCATTCAAACGAGCTTTTGTTATTTCAATGGCCTTTGGATTAATGTCACATCCTATAAATTTTCGGTTTAATTCTTTACAAACCACTGCCGTTGTGCCACTACCTAAGTAATAATCTGCAACTGTATCTCCTTCATTCGTGGAAGCTAAAACAAAACGGCTTATTAGTTCCTTTGGTTTTTGGGTAGGGTATCCTGTTCTTTCATAGCAAGTAGGACTTAATAAAGGAGTTATATCCTCAATCCAATCAACTTGTGGCGTACCATCATTGTTTAATCTATATTTTCCCTTACATTTAGTCAATCCCCTTTGTAGCGTTTTTTCGCTATATGGCTTCATTTGTGGATTATATAACATTGTATTCGTTTTAGAATACAATAAAATAACATCGTATTTTTTAGGATATTCTGTTTTTGATATACCACCTGATTTATAACACCATACAATTTCATTCCTGAAATTTTCATACAAAAAAACCTTATCCATCAAAATACGCATCCAATGGTTTATACGTGTATCCATTTGCAAATAAATACTTCCTGTACTTTTTAACACTCGGTGCATTTCTTTTAATCGTGGTAAATAATGTGCTTCAATTTCGCTTCTAATAGGTTTTAAGTCTTTGTAATCTCCGAAATTCCTGCCTGTTCCATAAAGAATATCACAATAGATCAGATCAACACTTTCATCGGGTTGCGATTTAAGAAGTTCGAGATTATCAACCGCCCAGCACATAACACGTGGTATAGTGCATAGCGGTTTTCCGTTTAAGTCAATCATTTGTTATATTTTATTAAGTTCAGTTATCATTTAAAGACTCGTGTATTAAATCCGCTCCGAAGAACAGTCTTACGAACCGTTGGCTTAGGTTGGAGTTAAACGAATTAAACCATAACGGCAAAACTCTTATGGGTCATATACTATGATCTACTATATTAGCGGAGTTTATTGCAACCCTTAACTTCTCAATATGAGATATCATCTTCTGATAGTCTGGAAAAG
Source organism: uncultured Acholeplasma sp. (assembly GCA_964600775.1). Taxonomy (GTDB): domain Bacteria; phylum Bacillota_I; class Bacilli_A; order Acholeplasmatales; family Acholeplasmataceae; genus Acholeplasma. Next base: position 2,265 of record CAZRKJ010000055.1, on the reverse strand, counting down.
TTTCGCTACATAGCAGGATATCTCCTTTACTGTCTTCGACCTTAAAATACCATAAGTTCTTATTAACAGTCTTCATCAGTTTGATTTGAGGTTTCTGTTTTAATACTCGCCTCTTAAATATTTTAAGCATTTTAAATGAATTTTTATTGTTAATAAATCATTATATCACACAATCAAGTGAACCCTATTAAAACGCATTATAAACGTTAGAATAGGTAATCTCTTTCAGTTTCTCAATTAACACAATTTGTTGCTCAACAATTTTCAGATTATAATGTTCAGACAGCTTGTTTATATTATACAACCAGTCATTTACTAAGACTATACGTTCTTCAAGTAATTTTCTTGGTTTGTTATTTTTAAACTGAATGGGGATGTTGTTTCTTTTATCTACCAAGGCGTCAGTTAGTTTATTTAACCTGGCCAAAATAGATTCAAGAGACTCAATGAAAGACCTGCCTGGTTTCAGGTTTAATAACAGATCTTCTATAGAATAAACTTCTAACTTAAACTCACTCTTTGTTAACTGGCTCCGGGTAGGGTGGTTGGTTGATATACGTGGCTTCTTGTCCCCGTACAGTGACCACATATAATAGTGCTCACCTTTTTTAGCAACTACTTTATCATGTTCATCTGATGGCTTAGACCTGTCATGCCTGTAGCCAGACTTACGACTCTCATCGGGTGTGTACAAACCCACCTCATATAAATCTCTACCAGCTTTTCTTTTTGTTATTTTCATTAGTACGTTATTTTTAATTTCTTCGGATCCCACCCCTTTTTGATGTAATCCTGTTTCTTCATTTGTAAGTGTTTAAAGTGCATATTCTCAATCAAAACCTCAACATTCTTTTCTGAATGAAAATATTTGAGGCAACCAAACTTTGGTTTGGATACTTTGGTGTTCTCTCCATAGTACTTATGGCGACCAAAACTCTTCTCATTTGATAAGTTTGCCTTCATACTTCAATCAATTTTTAATTAAAATTAATATAATTAATTCAAATAAACAAATTTTTGAGCAATTATTTTTTTACTGCTCATTCAGCCACTTATTCTTGTTTGGTGTTGTTTAACTCCTCCGCAAAAATATACGTGAACCTTACTGATTCGCCATTGTAGGTTCGTTTTACAAGGACAGGCGTATCAAATAGGTTCGTTTCGTATAGCCACGTGTCATCCTCTATGAGCGTCCAACAGTTGCAACCTGTTTTTGACTCGATAAACTTATCCTCATCTGTTTTAGCCATTTCTATTGAGGCTTTGATGCAAATCCATTTACCTCCGTCCCGTTCAAATTCGTATGCAATAACATCCGTTCCTCGCTGATATTCGATATAGTCTGGAAAGTTGGTTATCTTTATAAAGTCTCTGTGCTGTCGCATTTCGGCTTGTACTGTGGCTTTACGAACTGATAACATCAAGGGCTGAGAGTATCCAGCGAGCGTTATCAGTATCAGGATTGTTGTTAAGATCTTTTTCATGGTGTTTAGTTTAAGTGTTTGTGGTGATATAAACGAGTTGTAAAACATTAAAACGATTTTACAACACGGTATAAACGTAATGCTTAGTACCGTGCTTAAAATCAAGTTTAGCGTTTCAAATGCCATAATAAAAATTATTCATCCTCATTAAATACATCCAGTGCTTTTTGGCATATATCAGTTACTTCATTAAGTCCAATTCCTATTGGGTCGCCATTAACAATTATTTCTAAAGCAAGTAACAAAGCACTTACCTTTTCAACTGTCATTTTTTCTTCAATCATTTCTTTAGTCCATTCCATAATTTTTATTATTTGTTTAGTTTTTAATTAAAAATTCGTTTTTCAAAGTCGCACTACGCTTATACCCGTAACGTTAGCGGTAATTCTCCCAATCGATTTTATATTTTTCACAAATCTCAATTGCATCTTGTCCCAAAATTCCAAGAGTTGAACCGCCATACTCTTTACCCCATCTCTTTGCTACCACAGCAATTATTCTTTCAATTTTTATGGGCAGTGATTCATGGTAAGCCGTTGTACCCTGTATTTCTTTTATTCGTTCTATTTTCATGGTGTTTAGTTTAAGGTTAATGTTTAAAGCTTCGCTTTATCATTCGTTAGTTGCAAGCGTGTTCAGGGTTCTTGTCATTTCCTTTGTTAGTTTGTCTCTTTGGTTCATTGTTGTATTTTTAAGTGTTTTGTTGCTTAGGTGTACATATCAACTGTTGTAGGTAATAAAAAATACTACTTCTGTGGTTTTTTTGAAGCATATTTCCTTT
>CAZRKJ010000054.1:0-8365 GCA_964600775.1 uncultured Acholeplasma sp. | reverse complement strand
AGTTACTGGTGTGTTTTTTACTCTAGCCATTATCTAGTTCCTCCTATTTCATATTTGCAATTAAGCGCTTGATTCTTTTTGCATCTGTAGCATGTACAGTTGTTTCTGCTCTTAATTGTCTATTTTGTTTTGTTGTTTTTGATGCTGCTAAGTGGTTTGAATATGCTTGATGACGCATTAATTTTCCAGTTCCTGTAATTTTAATACGCTTTTTTAAGCCACTATGTGTTTTTTGTTTTGGCATTGTATTATCCTCTTTCATCTTTCTTCGCAGGTGCTATAATCGAAGTGATTTGCATTCCTTCTAATTTTGGGTGTGATTCTACGACAATATCTTGCAATGAATCAATAAATCTCTTTACTTGATCAAATCCGATATCTTTGTGCGTAATCATACGTCCTCTAAAACGTAATGTTACTTTTAATTTATCGTTTCCATTAATAAACTTTTGAGCATTTCTTAATTTTGTCTCAAAATCATGCTTATCAATTGTTGGTGATAACTTAATTTCTTTAAGCTTAACAATTTGTTGATTCTTCTTCATTTCTTTAAGCTTTTTTTGTTGGTCAAAACGGTGTTTTGAATAATCTAATAGTTTTGCAACCATAGGTTTTGCGCCTTCAGGTGATACAACTAAAATGTCATAATCTCTTTCACGTGCAATCTCAAGTGCTGCTTTACGATCGAATGTACCTAATCTTTGACCACTCTCATCAATGATAAGAAATTGTCCATATGGCAATAACTCATTGACTAAATCTGAATTTTGTTTGGGTCTCATACCCATTTTTTGTGGTTTTATATTTAACCACTCCTTTCGATTTTTATTTCTGGTAAGAAAATGAAAAAGTGAGTATATTTGTATATACCCACTTCGCACTAAAATTCGAAATTAAAAATAAACGTTTAGCGTGCTATTTACCCAAGGATGGACCATCAGGTGAGAGGGTATCTCTTCTTTTCACAATATTACCGTAGTTATTATATATAATATGTAACCATTTGTCAAACACATAATGCGCTTTTATTACAAATTACGCAAATTGTGACATAAAGAGTGCATGATACTGCCCCTTTTGTTCCATAAGACTTTCATGTGTGCCTTGTTCAACAATATTTCCTTTGTTAACTAACAAGATTATATCAGCATTTCTAATGGTAGATAGCCTGTGTGCAATGACAAAAGTTGTCTTATTTTTCATTAAGTTTAACATGGCTGCTTGAATGTTTACTTCTGTATATGTATCAACATTTGAAGTAGCCTCATCTAAAATAAGCATTTGTGTCTTACTTAACATAGCTCTTGCAATGACAATCAACTGTTTTTGACCTTTAGAAATGTTAACACCTTCATCCGATAGCATCGTATCATAACCATCAGGTAAATGTGAAATATAGTGGTGAATACGTGCTTTTTTAGCAGCTTCCACTACCTCATCAAAACTTACATCCCCGTTACCATATTTAATATTATCTAGTACAGTACCTCTAAAGATCCAAGTATCTTGTAGTACCATTGAAAATGCTTTTCTATAGTATCTTCGATTAAATGATTCTATTGGTGTATCATCAACCAATATACGACCAGCATTAATATCATAAAAACGCATTAAAAGATTTACCAAAGTCGTTTTACCAGCACCTGTTTCACCAACAATTGCTACTGTTTGACCTGGCTTTACTTTAAAACTTACATTTTCAAGCACAGGTTTATCTGGAACATATCTAAAACTTACATTATCAAACTCAACCATTCCAGTTGTAATACCGGTCGTTTTACTATCTTCGATATTTATTGTTTCGTCTTTTTGATCTAAAACATAGAAAACACGTTCTGCTGCAGCAAGTGCAGACTGAATATCAGCAACTAAATTACTTAAGTTATTAATTGGTCCCGAAAACCGTTTAGAATATAACATAAATGCTGATAAATCACCAATCATAATACGCCCTAATAGTGTGAGTACTGCACCTGCTGTACCAACTAATGCTGTACCAAAGTTATTAATAAATAATACACTTGGTCCAGTTGTTGTTAGGTAATATCCAGCTTCATAACTCTTAACAGTCGTATCTTCATTTAGAGCTTTATACTTATCAAATACCGCATCTTCTTGAACATATGACTGTATTGTTTTTTGTGCTGAAATCATCTCTTCTGTAAAGCCATTTAATTGACCTAAGCTCTTATTACGTATACGTAATTTCTTTTTTATTATTTTTGATAATAATGTTGTCATAATAAAGCTTAATGGTATCGTAATAAAGTAAATAAGTAATAATAATGGTGAAACAATGATCATCATAATAAAAGACACAACAAGTGTAATTGCTGAAGTAATTAAACTTAGCACATCATTGGATAATGACCCAGCAATTGTATCAATATCATAACTCATTCTAGAAATGATATCACCGGTTTGATTGGTATCAAAATAGTTGACACTTACCGTTGTCATTTTATTAAACAAATCAGCTCTTAATTTATAAACAACACTTTGTGACATACGAACTAGTGCAATACTTAAGATATAATTCATCACCGCTGATGTTAAATAAAATGAAATCATTAATGCACCCAAGAAAAATATTTCTTGGAAATCTATTGCAATCCCATTATTTAAAATGACCATTTCATTAATCATTTTACCGGTTAAGTATGGTCCAATAAGTGATAAAGCATTTGATAAAATCGTCAAAATTATGCCGATAATTAAACGCTTCTTATAAAAAGACAAATAATACCATAATTTTTTCAGGGTTTGCTTGCGGTCTTTAACAACATCAGAACCGTCATTTCTTCCTTTGCCACGATTCATGCTTATACCTCCCCTAATTGATACTTAACTAACAATTGATAGATTTCATTAGATTGTAATAACACCTCATGTGAGCCCTGAGCAACAACCTTACCATTATCAACAATCAATATTAAATCTGCATCTTTAATAGAAGCAACACGCTGTGCAACAATAATTTTTGTCGTGTCTTTTAAATGAGTTGCAATCGCAAATCTTAAATTTTTATCTGTTTTATAATCTAGAGCAGAAGATGCATCATCTAATATTAAAAGTTTTGGATTACTTGCAACAGCTCTAGCAATCAGTAAACGCTGTCGTTGTCCACCAGAAATATTGGTACCACGTTGTGCAATTTCATGATGATAGTTATCAGGCATTTCATCAATAAAATTTGCTTGTGCAATCTCTTTTGCAAGTCGTATGTGTGCCTCATCAACATCTGGTCTTGAAAATGAAATGTTTTCCTTAATCGTATCTGAGAAAACCGAATCATTTTGTAAAACAAGTCCAATATGACGTCTTAATTCATCACGCTTAATATTTCTTATATCTTCACCAAATATCTTAATTGAGCCGTTTTGCGGATCATAAAAACGCATAATTAAGTTGATAATCGTTGTTTTTCCACTACCGGTTGCACCAATGATACCAAGTGTCTCACCCTTATTTAACTTAAAATTAATTCCCTCTAAATGAGATTCTTTACCATGATATGAGAAATCAACATGATCAAACTCAAGGTGTGGTGCATCATTAATGACCAAGGGTAAGGTACCATCTGTCATCAACGTTTCTAATTCTAATATTTCTACAATTCTTGCTGCAGATGCTGATGCACGTGACATACGTATAAAGATACGCGTTAAGGATGCCATAGAGTTTAATATAATCGTAAAGTATGTAATCAGCGCAAGAATTTGACCTACCTTTGTAAAGCCACCGGCAACTCTGTAAGCACCAAAAACTAAAACAACGACCAATCCAACATTCATAATGACACTAATGATTGGACTAATACGGTTCATTGTAATAGTTGCTATTAATTCTTTTTCAACAGCTTTTTGATTTTCTTTATCAAAACGCTGTTGCTCATAATCAGTCATTGAAAGTGCTCGTACAACGCGAACACCTGTAATATTTTCACGTAAAACTCGTATAATTTCATCCACTTGAACTTGTATATCTTTATATAGTGGTTGACCACGCTTTGAGTATTGATAAACAACAATTGAAATTAAGGGTAACATAACAACCATGACTAAAGTTAAAATCGGGTCCATAAAGGCAGACATAATAATCCCACCAATTAATAACATTGGTGCGCGAATACCTAAACGTTGTAGTGAACCAACCATTTGGAATATATTATATGTATCTGTCGTTAATCTTGATATTAAGGATGATGTCGTTACTTTATCAACTTGTTCTGCATTTAATCTTTCAGTCTTATAAAATAATTCATTACGTACATCTCTTACAGTTAAACTAGAAACATACTCTGCACTACGATTTGCTGATATGTTAAAGAATAGTCCTAATAACGCAACTAAGAACATGCCAAACCCTGTAATTATTAATAACCAATAATCTTCTGGTGTAACCTGTAATAATAAATCATCAATCATAAACGCCAAAATAAAAGGCAACAGTAAATCCGCACCAGCACCAAGTGCTTTTACGACTAATGAATATATTACTTGGCCTTTGTATGCGCCCATTTTTTTAAATATAAATAGCATCTTAAAATAACCTCTGTTAATTATTGTATCATAAATTGCCTTTAGATGCGGTATGTTACATACAATCCAGAGCTTAAGAGTTCATAATTCATAAAATAAGTAAAATTTGGTAAGTAAGTCACACCTAAATGTGTGTTAATTTTTACAAAGGTGGAGGAAAACACATATGGATTTGGTTCAACTTCAATAACTAAATTGTTTAAACCTATAAAGAAGTCAACGATATTTGGACCAATTTGAATCTCCTCAATTAGATCTTGTTGTTTCAAATCCACAAGTATTTGAAACAACTGAGGTCCATCATCCTTAATCCCCTCTAAACCATACCATTCAATATAGTTTTCATTGATTTGTGGGTACTCAACATATAAACTACCTGCAAAAAAACTATATACTTTATCTTGTATATTCAATTTCAAATAAAGTGATTCCAAATAATAAGTATCTGTTATTTCAGGCAACTTCAAATGAAATTCATAACCATAATATACTTCATCTAAACAAGACTCATTATGGATTTTAACAACTTCAATGGTATCTATCATAAACTTAATTGATGCATCATCATTTTGAATAAACCCACCCAAGATGTCTTCACCTTGAATTAAATCTCTTTTTACTGTAAAAAACTTTACCTTTATTTTTTGTGCATTATCATAGAGTATGTAATGCGATTCACTAATAACTTTGATTGAATTTGGTGGTGCTTTAGGTAAATTTAAAAGTATTAATACAGTCGTTAAAAACACTATAAATATACTAAATATGACATACTTTCTCATATCGGTGTAATTTCTAGGCGTTGATAGTGTGTTGTGACAACAAATATCTCAAAACCACCTTTTGATATCTCAAACCAAAACAAATAGTTTTTTGCAACTCCATTTGTGATTTTACCTTCACCATACAAATAAAGTACTAATTGTGTTGTAGGTTCAATCGAAACTTTAATATCAAATGTCTCTACATCTTCAGTTTTACTTTCATAGACATAATCCATGTTAAGCGTTGCTGTTAAACCATTACCAAAAACTTTATTATCTTTTTGGGTTTGCAGTTTTACACCACCACTAACCTTTAATTTATATGAATTAATAGTTTTCTTACTCGCTTTGTAATTATATGTAATTGATGATTTACCATTGTTGTAATAACTAAATAAAGTTTCTGATATGTATTTAACTTTCATATCTTCCGTAACATAATGATACTTCCAACCTAAAAACTTATTACCTTTGATTTGTTTGTACCCATAGTCATAATCAGACAGATTAAACTCATCTAATAGTTTACCTTTACCCACCTTTGAAAAGTCTTGGAAATCCGCATAGCTAAATGTAGATTGTGTTGTGATAATCATTAGGCATATCAAAAGAAAACATATTACTAAATTTTTCATAATAAAAATCCTCCTACCATATAGTAGAAGGATTTTCTTCATTTAACTTTTTTATTTCATGAAAGCTTCAATATCTTTAACTTCTTTAATAATTTCACTTGATAAATTGATACAACCATCCTCAGTTAAAAGTAAGTTATCTTCAATACGTACACCAATACCTTCTTCTGCAACATATAACCCTGGTTCAACCGTAATAATTTGACCTACTTTAAATGGTTTGGTTGGATCGCCCACATCATGTACATCCAAACCTAGTGGATGCCCTAAACCATGATAGTAATATTTACTAATTTCTTCGTCTGTAGTAATCAGTCCAATTGCTTTTGCTTTTTCAGTTAATAACGCTTTTCCTTTAGCATTATACTCAAACTGTGTAACACCTGGTTTTACCCAGTCAATAATCTCTTTATTGACTTGTAAAACAGCCTCATAAATTTCTTTTTGACGTGGACTAAACTTACCACTTGCAGGATATGTACGGGTAATATCTGAAGCATATTGATTATATCGTACACCTAAATCTAATAAAACGAGATCATCAGAACCAATTGGTTGGTTGTTTTTCTCATAGTGTAGTATTGTAGCATTTTTTCCGCTTGCAATAATTTCACTAAAACTTGGTTTAGTTTGGTTTTTATTTAATACATAGTTAAATTCGGCATATAAATCCGCTTCATTTTTAGCATGTTTTAATGCTTTAAGTAATGCTTTATTTGCCTCAACCGAAATAGCTATAGCACCTTTTGTGGCTGCTACTTCTAATGCATCTTTACTACTTCTTAAATCTGCTAATATCGGATGTGCATTTTTTATTTGAATGTACGGATACTTTTGGCTAAAGTTGCTTGCTTTTAGTTCACCTAATAAAGGTAGGTCACTTGGACTTTGGCGTTCTATATCAAAATATATAGATGTAATTGTACCAAAGAGTGCACGTCTAGTTTGAGTAAGTATTTGCGCTAAAAAGCCTTCGAATTTTTCAATTTCAATAATATTTGCTAGAGGAATACCTGATAGTTCACTTGCACGTTCAAATGAAAGTGATTCACCTACCCATAAAGCTTCTAATGGATCAATCTTCTTAATAAATAAATAAGCATCAAAAAGATTTTGAGATTTACCCATTAATAATATAGCATCTGCTTGATCAATATTGGTTAAATACCAAAAGTTTTTATTTACATAAAATGGGTAATATGCATCATTTGATAAATGAGGTGCACGCCCTGAATATAAAATTGTTAAACTTTGGTTCTCAACACTCTTTAAATAATTTTCTCTACGTTTGACAAACATATTAATCATCCTTTCCTAAATACGATCTATATAAGACATTATAGTGGTTTTTAATGATTCGATACATTCATTTGCCGCTAACAAACTGTCTTTTTTAACTGATAAATATACTTTTAATTTTGGTTCTGTACCACTTGGTCTAAAGATTATAAAGCCTGAATTTGATTCAAACTTTAAAACATTTGATGGTGGTAATACTACATGATTTGGGTTTGTGATACCTTGACTATAATCTGTTTGGTTTATAACATCAAACCCTTCAATCTTTAATCCATGTTGACGAATGTAATCGGTAATTTCTACAATACGTTTTGCACCATCAATACCTTTTAATGTTAAGTTAATTGTATCTTCTACATAATAACCATATGCTTGGTACATATGCTGTAAGTATGTATCCACATCAATTTGTCTCAATTTTAAGGTGTTAAATATTTCAGCAAGTAAGTAAACTGCTTGAACAGCATCTTTATCTCGAACAAAATCAGAAACTAAACTACCGTATGATTCCTCACAACCAAATATGTATGGAATCTTTCCTTGGTTTCTTTGAGCTTGTTCACCAATAAATTTAAATCCCGTTAAGGTTTCAGTTACCTTTAAACTGTTGTTAAGTGCCATTTCTTTAATTAAATGTGAGGTTACAACAGTGGTATATACCATACCGTTTTTTGGTTTAAGCTCATTTATAATGTAATATAACATCATAGAAGCTGTTTGGTTACCATTTAACTTAATATAGGTATCCCCCACCTTATATGCAGCACCTAAGCGGTCTGCATCTGGGTCAGTAACAAAAATGACGTCTGCATCCATTTTTAATGCTAGTTTTGAAGTTTCATCATATGCAGCTGCATCTTCAGGATTTGAAGAGAGTGTATGACTAAATGCTGGATCAACCTTCATTTGATTTGGTTCACTATAGACTGTATAACCTTTTGATTCTAATAAAGATGGGATGACTGTACCACCAGTACCATGTAATGGTGAGTAAACAATTTTAAGTGTTTTTTTGTCATTTCTAATTGATATTTCTTCCACCTTTTTCAAATAGATTGCATCAATTTCATCACCAATCCAATGAATTAATTCGTTATCTAGGGTATCAATATTAAATGGTGAATCA
>CAZRKJ010000053.1:0-8437 GCA_964600775.1 uncultured Acholeplasma sp. | reverse complement strand
ACTTGATGCAATCATACCAGTTAATAGTGGGTCTTCAGAATAATACTCGAAATTTCTACCATTGAGTGGGTTTCTGTGGATGTTCATGCCAGGGCCTAAAATGACGTCTACATTATAAGCTTTCATTTCGAGTCCAAGTAATTGATAAAGCATCTCAACAAGTTTTGTAATAAATGTAGAAGCTAATAAAATACCATTTGGTAAGCTAGAAGCATAGAAACCTGAATCCATACGTATGCCGGATGGACCATCTGCACAACAAACTAAAGGAATACCTTTTTTAAGTAGGCTTGGTGTAACACCACCAAATGCACTTGCAGTACCTGCAGTCACTTTTGGTGAACTCATACCTTCGCCACGCGTTAATTGAATCATTTCATCAACACTTAAAGAACCTATAAATGCTTCCAAGGTTGCCTTTTTAAGATATACATCACTTAAATTTAATTTTTGATTATTTGTTTCAATTAGTTTAGGTACTTCTTTTAAAATACGTTCATTGTAGTTTGCTTCACGAAGCGGTACATCATGATAGGTAACATTAAACTCTTTATCCGGCTTAATGCGTTTAAATGCTTCATTCGGTGCACTAATCTCTTCACTCTTTAAAGTGATAATATCATCTTTAATTTCGATTTCACCAAATCTTTTAGTATCTCTTATGGATGTACCAACATGGAAGTGGTAATCACCCTTTTCTAGTACATAGCTTGATTTATAAATTAATCCTTCATCATCATAAGAAGCTAAATTAAATAAGTCTATTTTAACCTCCAAAAGCTCTGATGCCTTAGGTTTTAAAAGCTTAGTTTTAACAAAACCAACAAGTGTGCGTTTTGGTTTACCTAATAAACCTTGAGGTGCTTCTAAATAGATTTGTACAACTTCTTTACCTGATACTTTACCTATGTTTTTTACTTCTATGCTAAATTTAATTGTTTTATCTTCTACATCAAAAGTTTTTGGAGTTACTTTAAAACTTGTATAGGATAAACCAAAACCAAACGGATATCTTACAGCTTCTGGGTTAAAGGTCTCAAAATAACGATACCCTACATAAATATCTTCTTGATAATACACTTTAGCTTTATGTCCAAAATTTTTATAACTCGGATCAAGTGTAAGATCTTTAATCATTGTCATTGGTAACTTCCCAGATGGTGTAGCATAACCCATCAAGACATCTTTAAGTGCATCTGCACCATAGCCACCACCATGCCATGCATATACTAAACCATCAACTTTATATTGATCCATAAACGTCATGTCAATCGGATTACCAACATTTAAAACAACAACCGTTTGTTTAAAATGTGTGGTAACTTTCTTTAGTAAATCATTTTCAACATCTGTTAAATAATAACTACCTTGAGATGCATGATTATCTTTATCTTCGCCAGCTGTACGGCCAAAAACAACGACAGCTACATCGTTATGTTGACCACTTTTTTCAACCAAATCTTCATCAATTACCATTTCATTCTGGTTCCATGGTTCTGATGCCCATTGACCATTGCCAGAATCAAAAGGAAATTCCTCTATCCAATGTGCATAAGTACTTAAAACAGATTGATCAAGATTAATATTTGGTTCATTTTGCAACACTTCAATAAAAGAAGGTACATGTCTGACATTAACTAAACCACCAGAACCTGTACCTGATTTATAATAGTTAAACTGTATACGGCCAAAAACAGCGATACGCTTATTAAACAATGGTAAAACGCTATCTTGATTTTTTAATAGTACAATACCTTCTTGAGCGACATGCTTAGAAAAACTGGCTAATTCTTCTAGAGGTTCAAAGCCTTGAATTTTTATGTTTTTAATTGGTTTTTTCATTTAACGTACCTCATTAAATTTTTTAAGAAATCGTTTTCTTAAATCTATTATATGTTATATTTTCTAAAATTCAAGCGTTTTCAAAATAAAAATTAACTTTCCTAAAAAAAGCGTATCTAAATTATATTAACCTCTTACGATTTTGTTAAATATAGACTATTATTTGCTAAAATTTTTAATTATTAAGATTTAATAAACTTTATACATTTTTAATTAAAAAGAAAAAAGTTGCTCGTAACAAGCAACTTTTTGATTGGTGAATTATTTACCTTCTAAGGCAATTAAACTCACAATTAGAAGTAATAATGGTTGATAAACTGTATTCCAAATGACATCTACCACAGCCTGTACTTGTTCCCATATATCTGTGCTAGATTCCCATGCATCCAAATATGCTGTAAAAGAGCCTAGGAATAATGAAACAAAGACGACCCCTGCAACAGTTAATCCCACTAAACCAATAATACGTCTCATATAAATTCAACACCTCCGTGTTTTTATTTAGATTTTACTACAAAACTAACGCTAAGTGTTTAGAATTACTAATAAATAGTTATTTTTTATCATACTTGATGATTTCATCAATCGTTTGACTAATAAATTTAATAGCTTCTTTAAGTGGTTTAGCGGTTTTTAAATCGACATCAACCATTAATGCTAAATCAAGTGGTTTTTTAGTGCCACCAGCTTTTAAAACTTCTATCCAGTCTTTTGGATCTAGTGTCTTATCAAAAATTCTTTGTGAAACAACCGTACCTAGTGTTAAACCTGCAGAATACGTATATGGATAAAGGCCCATGAAATAATGTGGTTGACGCATCCAAGTTAAACCTGCATAATCAGGTATTTCAACTGCATCGCCCCAAAACTCTTTTAATACACTTAATTTAATACCATTTAATACATTTGCTGAAATCGGTTCATAATTATCAATTTTTTCATATACTTTTCTTTGGAAAGCTGCTTCAAGTAAATGTGTTACAAAATTATGATAATAAGTTCTTGAAATCATTACTGATTGTATCCACCTTTTTGTACGTGCATCGGTTGCCTTTTCCATTAAATGACGACTCATAATTAATTCATTGGTTGTAGATGGTGCTTCAATAAAGTATAAAGAAGGTCTGGTATTAAATATGTTTTGATATTTGTTAGCATATTGGAAATGTCCTGCATGACCAATTTCATGTGCTAAAACCATGACCTCATCCATTTGACCATTCCAATTGATTAAGATAAATGAGTTCTGGCCATAAGGTGATGAACAAAAACCACCGGTTGACTTACCAACATTTTGAGGAAAATCAATCCAACGCTCATCAAATGAACGACGCACCATTTCAAGGTATTCATCACCTAAAATAGACAAACCTTCCATTAACATTTCTTTAGATGATTCTATTGTTACCTTAGGTTCAAACGAATCATCAACTGCGATTTTTAAATCAGCGTAAGTCACTTTATCTAACTTATGTAACTTACCTAAATGTTTAGCATATTTGCGCATAGCAGGTGCTAAATCTTTCATAATGACATCAATTTGTCGGTCCATAAATGATCTTGGAACTTTTTGACTATATAATAAATAATCAAAAACTGATTTAAACCCTCTTGCATCGGCAAGTGCTTTTTCTTTTTGAAGTTGCGCATAATACTGACTAGCAAATCCGTGTTGGTATTCACCTAATTTTTGGTAAAAGGTTTCATATGCTTTGCGACGTACTAAGGTATTTGAATCATATTCATATTCATTTTCAAATAAAGTAAATGAATTTGGATAGTTGATACCTTCAACCTCAAAATCACTAAACTTCATATCTACAAGTTTAAAGCGATTATAGCTAGCATATGGGGCATTTAATACTGGAGACAATGCAGTTAGTAATTTTTCAGCTTCAGGCTTCAAGGTGTGTTTTTTATAGGCTAACATTTCTTCTAAATAAACTTGATTTGAGCCATCAAATTTGATTGCTTCTAATATGACTTTATTCGGAACCTTTTTTAACTCATTATCAAAAAAATCTATTTGTTTATAGATCTTTTGTAGTCTAATTGATGCTTTACCACTACGCATTTGATTTGCTTCATTTACACCATCTACAGATGATTGCAAGGAAGCATAAGCACTTAGTGAAGTCATTAAGTTATAAATACTTTTCATATCATTTAGAGCATTTGTGATAATAAAAGCATCTGTCATACGTTTCTCATATTTAACAACAAATTCTTTGACATCACCTTCCAATTTAGTAAATTGATCTTCAAAGACTTGATCGTTTGCAAAAATAGAATGGATATCCCAAGTGTGTACTACATTCACTTCACTTCTTTTTGGTAGTTGTTTTTTCATTTAGTTTCCTTCTTTCTTATCGTTTTCTTTTGTAAATAATATAAAACATAAATAATATAAATAGATATACTGGTAATATCGCAATATAAACCCAAATATTATCTAAGTCATCAATTGAGATTGTTATTGATAATGCAATAGTCCATATAAAGATAGTAAAATATAAAATAATATAACCTATCCTACGCCATACAATAAAAAATATCAAGAGTATTAAACTCATAAATGGTATAGCATAAATTAATATATGCCATGCTGGATATTCAGAATTGATTAAAGAAAGTATACCAAAGCTTGTTCCAGCAATAAGCCATACAATCGATGCATAAAAATAGGCAAGTATATAACGATACTTAAATAATGAAAACCTTGAACTTCTTTTAGAGGTTAACTGGTCAACAGTTACTCCAAAAAAGAGTGACAGATCTTTTAGTACAAAGATATCGGGTACACCATCGCCTCGTTCCCATTTAGAAATCGACTTATCCGAATAGCTTAGTTTGGTTGCTAGTTCCAATTGTGTTAAAGACATCTTTTTTCTATAATAGGCTATATTATCCGCTAAATATTTAGTTATTTGAGTTTTATTATTATTTTCCATATAAATATATTATCATAAAAGACTTATTCTACCACGGGTAGAGTGTTAAAAAAATACTCTATTATGTGATTTTAAACAGTAGGTTGGTGTTATATTTGATAAATTATAAAATAGACTTATAAAAATACTTAAGAATTTGGAGATTTTATAAATGATTAGAATAATTGTTGACTCAACATGTGATTTAACAGATGCGTTTATTAAAAAACATAAGATTGATGTTGTACCTCTACAAGTAATTGTTAATGGCCAACCTTATAAAGATAAATTTGAACTAGCAATAGAAACACTCTATGAACACATAAGAAAAGGTGATGATATCAAAACATCCCTACCAAATTATGATGACATCTATCCATATTTTGAAAAATATGCAAAAGCTAATGAACCATTCATTTTCTTTTCATTTGCAAAAGCATTATCTGGTACACATAATTTTGCACAACTTCTAGTAAAAGATCTAAAAGAACAATACCAAACAGACATGGCCGTTGTAGATCTTAAAAACGGTGGCGTAGCAAGTGCAATGCTCATGAGTAAAATTATCAATTATATTGAATCTAAACCAGCATTTAATGATGTTGTAAATTATGCTGAAACTATCAGTCTTAAAATGAAACACGCACTCCTCGTTGAAGATTTATCTCAACTACGTAAAGGTGGACGTATCTCTACTGTGAAATCACTAATTTCTGGTGCATTATCCATTAAACCAATTCTTGAATTAGTTGAAGGTGCAATCAAATCATACAAAAATGCGATTGGTTCAAAACGTGCCTTAAACGAATTGTTAAACTTTGTTACAAAATTTGCACCAAATACCGATACCCAGATTGGTGTATTATATTCTGCAAATCAAAAACTAAGAGCAGCATTCATAGAAAAACTACAACAAGCAGGTTATAAAGATATTATTCAAGGTCAAATAGCTAGTGTTATGACTGCACACATCGGATTAGATGCAGTTTCTGTTTGTTTCTTTACAGACTAAACAAAAAAAGTTCGAAAGCATGAAAATGCCATTTCGAACTTTTTATTTTAGAAAAATACTTGGTCAGACATCGCAGCATACTCATTTGTTATTGATATCATTAAGTTACCGTTTTTAATACGTAATGCATCAATAAATGCCTTTTGTTCATTAACATCCTTAAATATAATTAAGTAAGTTAACTGAAAGATTGTACCAAAGTCTGATGTTCTTACACGTTGCATCTTATAAGATTTAAGGTATTGATTAAACTCCGGTTCAAACACGTTTGTATAATTTAGATTTTCTGGTATGGATATTGTGAGTTTGTGAAAGGTCATATACTCTCTACTAAATTTAGTAAAATAAATAACCAAGAGGATAGTTATTACCACAATTGCTAATAAGATTGCATATCCAATAAACCCTAATGCCAGTGCTAAACCTATACCCAGTGTTGCTAATATATAAGTTATATCTTTTGGATCAGCGATAACGGTTCTAAACCTTACCAGTGTGAATACGCCTGCTAAGCTAAATGCCATTGGTAAACTATTAGCATCCGAAACTAGTAAAATAATAAAAGCAATAATCGTAGGCAATAATATCAAAATCACTGCAAATGATTTATCATAAGGCATTTTACGATGGGTAAATTGATATACTAAGCTTAATATTAAACCCAATACCGCTGCTGTTGATAGTGTAAATATGATTGTCCAATCATCGATATTGGTCATATCAATTTGAAGAAAGTTTGTTATAAAGTATAAGATCATCTATAGATCCTCCTTGAATGTAATGTTGAAAAACCCGTCCATATTTTGAGAAACTGTGACTATATAATAAATGTTTAGATAAATAATTAACCAACCATAATGGATAACTAGATCCGGTCTTTATTTCCATTAGATAGATATCATTGGGCACTAAATCAAATAGTTTATTTGTTGCTTCTAAATTATCACTAACGGGTTGGTATTTAAGCTTACTATCAATTGTAATTCTTAAATCACTTTTAAGGTCAATATATGCAATCCTTTCGTATTGTATATATGTTTTAGGTTTTGAATTTGATGTTTTAATTAAATAGTCAATTTCATTAAATATTTGTTTGTCATAATAATCAGAAAAAGTAGGTTTTATGCCACTTACTAAGTAGTTTTTAGCCGTTTCTAACGTCATTTGAACTCTGCGTTTATTCACTCTTTTAAATGCCTTAGACTTGATTTCTAAAAAGACATCACTATGTTCAGATACGCTATCATTATAATATCTCATCCGTATTTTATGCTTATAAGCAGGCTTAGATACTGAGTGTCTAATCACTTCATAATTATCATTATCTAAATAGTAATTATATATATGATAAGGTCGATTATTTTGTGAGTAAATATCGTTTATCATATGCTCTAGTAGAAATTTTTGAATATGTATTTTTTGTGACTCAGTTAAAACAAATTTTTGTTCAAATCGACTGAATGTATGAATCATTTATGAACCCCTAAAGAAAACATTATGATGATATTGTACAATATTATAGACTAAACTTAACTTAAAAAGTTAGCAAAACGTTTCTTTATACCAACATCTAAAGTCATAATGTAGTGTTTTTGATTATATATTCTTATCTTTTATTAAAAATGTTGTATACTTAAATTAGAATCAAACATCAATAAAAAGGGATAAGTAAATATGCCATATAATGACAATGCAGATATGAGTTTGCATAAACCTCTGGATAGTTATAAAAATATTTATAAAGAATTACATCACAAACATGTAACTGAAAAGTTAGATAGTTTAGTTTTAACATCTCAAGTTGATCTTTCAGCAAACCAATCAACCGTTAAAGACATTCGAAGCAATGAAAAAACAAGAGATAATTTACAAAAAACAATACGTAACAATAAAACTTTACGTAGCTTTTTAATATTCATGATTATCGCTTTGGTTCTTCTATCAATTTACAGTATCTATCAATTGACGCTAATAATTGATGATATCATAAGTTGGGTATTAATACCTTTATCAATCATTCTTATTATATATTTTATAATTTTAATATCTAAAAGTATTAATCCAAAAATTAAATTATTACAAGCTGATAAGGAAGTTATCCTTAAAAAATTAGAAGAACTATTTAAAGTTGCTTGGCAACAAATGCAACCATTAAATGATTTATTTTATGAAGGTATAAGTCAAGAGTTATTCCAGCAAACAGTTCCATTAATTCAAATGGATCAGGTATTTGATTCTAAACGGTTAGACTATCTAGTTTCTAGATTTGGTTTAGGGGATTTGGATGTATTAGACCGCTCAACGCTTTATGTTCAATCTGGTGAAATCAAGGGTAATCCATTTTATATTGCTGAAGATTTGGTTCATAAGTTAGGAACCAAAACTTATACAGGTTCGATTACGATTTCTTGGACAACAACTTCAAGAGTGAATGGTCGTACAGTTACAACAACACGTTCCCAAGTACTTAGTGCATCAATTAACCGTCCATATCCACTATATACAGAGCAATCATACTTAGTTTATGGTAATGATGCTGCACCTGATTTAATGTTTTCTAGGGTTGATTCTGATGCTGAAAACATGAGTGAAAAACAAATTGAAAAGCATGTTGATAAAACAATTAAAAAATTAGAGAAAAAATCAAGAAAAA